>CAUTRX010000034.1:0-7394 GCA_963540775.1 uncultured Treponema sp.
AAATATAAAGTAAAAGCGCCGGGAACGCTTTTTGAAACGTCGCCCGCTATTTCACATGGACATGGAGTACTCATAAAATTATACGATACCGATTATGAATTTGAATTGGATGGTGCCACACCGCCTGCCAATCAGAAATTTAATATTACGTATGATAAAACAGCGCAAAAAATAACCATAATACAAGTGCCAACAGAATAAGACACAAACAATGAAAAGCGCCCCGCGTAGTGCGGGGCTTTTTACTGAAAATCACAGTAGTCGAAAACTTTACTTTAACATATTATGCAGTCTTGTTAAATCAATAGTACCTAAATTAAAACTATAATTAGTATTATTTATCTCTATAACAACCTTGATTTTATCTTCGTTCAAAATTAAATTTCTAAAAGAAGCGGTGTTTTCAGGATAAAGTCCGTTTAAATCGTAATCAATATTTTTTTCATGTCTATTTCCTTGTATGTCATACTATCTTAACATACAGGAATCGGCAAGTATTTTAGTTACGCACTGGACAAAGTGATATAATAACATTAGACTTACTGCAAAGAAGTGTGAAAAATGGCGGGAGCGGATTTACTTAAATTTCTCGGTACGCCGATTATCGCCTTGTCAATCGGTGTTTTGGGAAAGGTTATCGCCACTTCGAATTTGGTTGCCTATATTACCGAGCACGCAACCGTTCTTAAAACGGTCGGAATTTTCTTCCCCTTCCTTTTGGCGGCAATCTTAAAATCCGCACAAGGTTCTTCCACCGTTGCAATCACAACGACAGCGGGAATTTTAGCACCGCTTATGGCTCCGCTCGGTTTGACCGACCCCGCTTTGTCGGCTCTTACGGTTATGGCTATCGGGGCGGGGGCAATGACCGTTTCGCATGCAAACGACAGTTATTTTTGGGGCGTTACGAACTTCGGCGGCTTAAAGGCCGAAGACGGTTACAAAACGCAAACCGTGATGACGTTTGTCATCGGTATTGCTGCCATTATCGGTATTTTCATTCTTTCTCTTTTGGTATAACGGACTCAGGTGTTGCGCTTTGAAAAAGATTTTGCTTATTCCCGATTCATTTAAAGGTACGATGAGTTCGGCACGCATTTGCACTCTTATGAAAGAGGCGGTTGCGGATGTGTTTCCGTCCTGCGAAACTTTCAGTATTCCCGTTGCGGACGGCGGCGAAGGCAGCGTCGATGCGTTTTTGGAAGCCGTCGGCGGCACAAAAGAAACGGCCGTCGTAAAAAATCCTTTTTTCGAAGACATGGAAAGTTTTTACGGCATTTTGAACGGCGGCACTGCCGAAAAAACTGCCGTTGTGGAAATGGCCGCTTGTGCGGGACTGCCCCTTGCCGCAGAAAGATTAAATCCGCGCACTACAACCACCTACGGAGCCGGTCAGTTGGTCGCCGCCGCCTTAAAAAAGGGCTGTAAAAAAATAATTATAGGCTTGGGCGGTAGCGCGACAAATGACGGAGGCTGCGGGGCAGCGGCGGCTTTGGGCGTACGCTTTTTCGACCGAGACGGAAAAAGCTTTGTACCCGTCGGCGGTACGCTAAAAGACATTGCGCACATTGACACTTCGGCAATCGAAGAATATGTCAAACAGGCGGATTTTACCGCCATGTGCGATATAGATAATCCTTTGTACGGTGAAAACGGCGCCGCCTATGTTTTCGGCCCGCAAAAAGGCGCAGATGAAACGGCTGTGCGGGAACTGGATGCAGGGTTGCGCCATTTTGCCGAAATTGTCAAACGCGACCTGGGTATCGATAAAGCCGATTATCCGGGAGCGGGAGCCGCCGGCGGTATGGGGTACGGGTTACTTTGCCTTTTGGGTGCCCGATTAAAAATGGGTATAGAAACCGTATTGGACACAACCGGATTCGACCGCCTGCTCACAAACGCCGACTGTGTTTTTACCGGCGAAGGAAAAATCGACAGCCAAAGTTTGCGCGGAAAAGTCGTCATCGGCGTTGCACGACGCGCAAAAAAAGCCGGTGTTCCGGTTATCGCGGTTGTAGGAGATGCCGAAAGAGGCCTCGATGCCGCTTACGATACGGGGGTTACAGCCGTATTCAGCATAAACCGCCTTGCCGTCCCTTTCAGCGAAGCAAAAAAAACAGCCGAAGCCGATTTATCCGCCACGATGCGCGACATTTTGCGCTTAATGCACATGTGTGAACGCCGTTTCCGATAGTGTTTTTTAATTGAGCATCCTCTAAAACGTCGGAACGGTTGTTTATTCGTGCGAAGAGGCGGTTTGGTTTCCCGTTTTTTCGCAACTAAGTGCGTATTTTATTCGGTCAGTTCGATTTGATTTCCCTCAATACCGAGAATACAGCTTTCATAATAACCGTCACCGGTAGTACGCGGGCCGCTTAAAACCTTGTATCCGTCGGCTTGCAGTTTTTTCGTAAGAAAATCCACCTTTTCTTTGCTTCCCACACTGAATGCAAGATGAATGTAACCCGTGCGCGCAATGTTTTTTGTGTCGTCGGTTATTTCGGGTTTTGTCATTATTTCAAGCCGCGTTCCGTCATCGAAAGAAATGAAGAACGAACGGAAATCGTTTTTTTTATTGTGATAACCGTCATTCGCCTTGCCGTTAAAATACGTTACAAAAAAGTCCCGGCATTTTTCCAAATCTTTTACGTACAATGCAACATGCTCTATTTTCATAACAACTCCTGTGTACGGATTAAGCAGTACCGGTTTTATAGTACCGTATGAGCGCAGGCCGCGCAAGTAAAGTAATGGATAGATATATCTTCGGTTTTTGTTTTTATCGAACGGTTTTATATTGGCACTTACTGTTGGAGAAAAGGCAAGAACAACAGTCCCCAAGTACTCCCCGCACGCTAGGACGCTAGAGCACGCACACTTGTCTAAACCACAGTTTCGGTGTATGATAAACTCATTTGGAGGATTTTGTATGAAAAAGATGTGTTTTTATGCGGTTACTGTATGTTTGGCGGCAGCTTTGTTTACTGCATGCAGTAAACAAAATGCGACAACAAGCGTATCGGGAAAATTCAATCGAACCGGATACCCCATTCTGAATGAAAAGGAAACCTTCGATATCTATGTAACGCAATTATCGCCGATTATCGCAGCAAATGATAAACCTATAGTCAAAAAAGCGATTGAAGAAACAAATGTGGTAACCAATTTTGTTGAAGTGGCTGCTTCCAGTTGGAAAGAAAAGGTGAATCTTTTATTTAGTGCCGATACATTACCCGATGCATTTTTAGGTAATCTCAGTATTGATGAAAAATACCAACAGCTGGCCCCATTAGATGAATATTTGACCGAAGAGATAGCCCCTAATATTGTGCGTTTTTTTAATTCGCGGCCTGAATATTGGGATATCCTGCGGGCACCCGACGGACATATTTACAGTTTACCTACGGGAGATGAAACGTATTGGAACGTTGTCGATTCGCAGCTATACATTAACAGTGATTGGCTGAAAGCCGTCGGAAAAGAAATTCCTCAAAATGCGGAAGAGTTAAGAGATGTTTTGCGTGCATTTAAAAACGGTGATCCGAACGGCAACGGTAATAAGAACGATGAAGTGCCTATGACTTTCCGCGGCATATGGGGATGGGCTGACGGTATGGAAAACGCTTTAGCGGCGTTCGGTGTTTTCGAAAGTGCATATCATGTAATGACAAAGGACGGTGTTGTGTCTTTTGCCGCACGGGAACCGGCCTACTTTGAGGCGCTTAAGTATTATCATGAACTGTATAAAGAAGGCCTCATTGATAGTGAGTGCTTTACGCACAGTCAAGAACAATACGCAGCAAAACATGCCAAAGGCGTAAATAAATACGGCGTTGTCATTTATTATGATAAAGATCAACCGTGGCTTCCCTTGCTTCTTGCCGATAAGGACGGAAAAATTACCGTCGGAATCAATAACATTGAGCATACGAACGGTTTCAGTATCAGTAAAACATGTAAAAATCCGGGAGCTCTGGTACGCTGGTACGACTACTGTAATAAAGACATCGATACTATTTTGGCATGGAACCGCGGTGCCGAAAATGAAGTGTGGAAATATGATACGAGTAATGCCGATGAGAAAAAGATTATCATACTGAATGATCCTGAAATCCAAAAAAAGTACGGCGCGACGAATAAAGCAGAGTTGCGGAGTATTCAATCTTTTGCGGGAAAATCTCCGGCGTATCTTCATTTATCGTATTCTGAAAAGCTGCAGGGCGAAGAGCGTTTAAAACCTGATCTGAACAAAAAAATACTCGACAGCGGCTACGGCGTGCGTGCTTTGCCGGCAGGATTCTCGACAGCGGAGAATTCGAGTAGAAGAGTCATCTTACTTGCCGATATTGATAATTATCTTGAAAAATTTGTAGCCACTTCTATTGTAGACGGTATCGATGATGAAGCATGGAATCAGCATTTGGAAGTTTTGAAAAAATTAAAAGTCGATGAATATACGCAACTTTGTCAGGAATTTGTTGACAGTCAAAAAAAGCGGTAAAATATAGATATGCGCACAGATGCAAATCGGCAAAACAGAAAAAATTGCCGATTTGCATATTGATTCCGTCATGATTGTATGAAATCATAGTCTATAAAAATCAACAAAAGTGAGGAATACGTAGCAATATGACTAAAAGAAAAAACGGGGCTACCGTAATACAATATATAAAAAAGGCGTATATACTGTATATTTTCTTATTTCCGGCGATTTTATATACCGTACTGTTCGACTATCTTCCCATGTATGGAATTCAAATTGCTTTTAAAGATTTTAAGCCCGGTGCGGGATTTGCCGGAAGTCCGTGGGTCGGCTTGAAGTATTTTAAAGTAGTTTTTGAGTCCTATCACTTCGGCACATTGCTTAGAAATACCGTGTTTCTTAGTTTTTATGCACTAGCCGCCGGCTTTCCCGTTCCTATTTTGCTGGCCTTTTTGTTAAATTACACACAAAATACAAAGCTAAAAAGAATAACACAAATGGTTACCTATGCCCCGCACTTTATTTCGACTGTTGTTTTTTGCGGTATGCTTTTTGTCTTATTGGGAACCGACGGTATTTATAATCAAATCATAGGTATTTTCGGAATTAAGCCTATCGGATTTATGACAAAAGCCGAGAATTTTCGCCATGTATACGTTTGGTCGGGGGTTATACAGCAAATGGGCTGGAATTCGATTATCTATATTGCAGTATTAACTGCTGTCGAACCGACAACCCATGAAGCGGCTATTCTTGACGGTGCAAGTAAATTGCAGCGTATTATCCATATCGATTGGCCTGCCGTTTTGCCGACAGCGGTAATGTTGCTTATTTTAAGCGCGGGACGTATTATGAGCTTAGGCTTTGAAAAGGCTTTTTTGTTGCAAAACAGTTTAAATTTGGATTATTCGGAAATTATAGAAACATATGTATATAAAATCGGTATTCAAAGCGGTCAGCTCAGTTTATCGGCAGCAGTGGGATTATTTAATAATTTGATTAATTTTACCCTTTTGCTCTTTGTCAACAAAATTTCTAAAAAATTAACCAATGTGGGAATCATTTAGAAGATAAAACCGGTGAGTAGGAGATACTGATGTACCTGAAAAGAGGATTGTGGAATAACGATAAATTTTTTGATACTGTAGTAGTCATATTGGTAACAGGTATACTCGTCTCTTTGTTCTATCCTTTATATTTTGTATTTATTGCTTCAATCAGCGATCCCGATTTGGTGAGCAGCGGTCAAGTTTGGTTTTTGCCTAAAGGCATCACGAATGAAGGGTATACCTATATTTTGCGTGATGTAAGAATTTTGCGCGGCTACTTTAACACTCTTTTATATACGGTATCGGGAAGCCTTTTGGCCTTAGTTGTTACTATCCCTGCCGGTTATGCATTATCGCGTTCGGATTTGAAGGGAAAAACAATCATTATGTTGTTCTTTGTTTTTACCATGTATTTTAGCGGCGGTCTTATCCCCAGATATCTGGTCGTAAAAAAACTAAAACTTATTGATACTCGTTTTGTTTTGATGATTTTGGGGTCGTTTTCAGTATTCAATTTGATTATTACGCGTTCGTTTTATACAAATTCCTTACCGAAAGAATTACAGGAAGCTGCGGAGGTTGACGGGTGCAATATTTTTCAATACTTCATCAGTGTTGTACTTCCCCTTTCAAAATCGATCATAGCCGTTATAGGCCTTTATTATGCGGTATATCATTGGAATGCTTTTTTTAACGGATTGGTCTTTATAAATAATGTAAAGCTGTATCCTTTGCAGTTGATTTTGCGGGATATACTTATTTCCGGTCAAACAATCGATACTTCGATTACCGATCCGGAAATGATTAAGCGCCTTGAACAAATTGCGCGTACCATTAAATACGGCGTTATTATCGTATCCTCTCTTCCCGTTTTGTTGATATATCCGTTTGTCCAAAAGCACTTTGTGAAAGGTGTTATGATAGGTGCAATTAAATAATTTTTTTAGAGCTTAGTCATTCAAAGAATTGTATGCCGGCTGTGTACGATCAGGAAAAAACAATGTGCAAACCGAATGTTGTCATTGTACAAACCGATCAGCAAAGTTTATGGACTTTAAGCTGTTACGGCGGTTGTGAAATTTCAACACCTCATATTGATACGATTGCAAGAGATGGGGTGCGCTTTGATAACTTTTACACGGTTAGTGCCGTATGTACGCCTTCGCGCGGATGTTTTATGACAGGGCTGTATCCGTACAAACACGGTGCCTATAGGAATGATGTTCCGATGTACCGAAATGTGCAAACATTTGCACATATTATGAGTGAAAACGGATATCGAACCGCCTATGTCGGTAAATGGCATTTGGCCGGAAGCGGTCGGCCGGGATGGATTGAACGCGAACAAGCTATGGGATTTAATGATTGTTCATTGATGTTTAATTGCTCGCACCATAAAAGTATGAAAGAATGCGGACAAAATAAACCGACAATTGATCCGGAGGAAATAGTCGGTGATCATATATCATATACGACTGATTTTTTGACGGAAAAAGCTCTCGAAAAGATTGATCAATATCAAAGCAGCCCCTTTTTGCTTATGCTGAGTATCCCTGATCCTCATCAACCGTACACAGTCAGAGCCCCATACGATACGTTTTTTTCTCCCGACAAGGTAAAAGTTCCGCTTTCTTTTTACGAAAAAACGCTACCCGATTGGGCGGAGCATGACGAGTGGGGAAGAAAGCGCTATTTTCCGCTTTCCATGTCAGACCGTGAACGGATTTTTAGAAATATAAAAGCACAGTATTGCGGTGCAGTAAAATGTATTGATGATAACGTAGGCAAAATTATAAAAAAATTAAAAGAACAAAACTTATATGAAAATACCGTATTTGTTTTTACCACGGATCACGGCGATT
>CAUTRX010000035.1:0-7349 GCA_963540775.1 uncultured Treponema sp.
CGAGTCGAATCCGATCAGCATAAATGCAGTCCACACCGCCCAAAAGGACGGTAAAGTTATCGGTGCGGTAATTGAAGCGGCGGGGGCTACTTACGACAAAGCCGTAATGCTTGTCGGTTTGGATTTGCAGCGCACAATAACGGGCATTCAATTTTTAAGCCTCACCGATACGCCCGGCTTCGGACAGCGGGCGGCGGAACCGGCTTTTACGGATCAATTCAAAGGTTTGTCCGCTTCCGGAAATCTCGAAGCCGGAACCGACTTTGACGGGTTAAGCGGCGCGACCATCACCACTAAGGGTGTAACGAGCATTATAAACTACGCCGTATGGGCGGCGGGCGACTACCTGTCAAAAAACTACGGCGGAGCGGCGGGAACGGGAAGCGCACCGGTTGCGGAAGCGCCTCCTTCGGTGTTCGACTTCGATACCGCCCTTGCGGAACTTTTTCCTGTGCAAGAGGGTGACGAAAAACCCGTTTGTGCCGAAGCGGAAGAATACCGGGAAAAGACGGTCAAAAAACTGCGCGTCGATAAAGTATGGACGGTTTCGGCGAACGGCAAACAACTCGGAGCTTTGGCCGCCGTAACGGGCACAAGCTATCACGGAACCGTCAGCGTTCTTACCGCAGTCGATACCGAACGCACAATTATCGGCTGCCGCATTACCGACTTGAACGATACGCCGAACATCGGACAACGGGCGTTGGAAAAAGGCTTTTACGGACAATTTACGGGTAAAAGTACGGACGATCCGCTCATTGTAAAAGAAGGCGTAGATGCACTCGGCGGGGCGACCGTTACCTCCGCCGCCGTTGCGGACGCGGTAAAAGTGGGGGCGATACAGGCTGCGCAAGCCGCAGCACAAAAGGGCGGAAAAGCCGCTCCCGCACAAGCGGATTTGTATCCCCTGAACGAGTTGCAGGAAAAAGAATAGGGAGAGCGATTATGAACACACACTTAAAAATATTTACAAACGGCATAATACGGGAAAATCCTCTGCTGGTTTTAATGATCGGCTTGTGTTCTTCCCTCGCCGTTACGGTAAACGTATTCAACGGACTGGGAATGGGTGCGGCAATGACCTTCGTTTTGGTTATGAGCGAAATCATCATCAGCTTATTCAGAAAACTGATCCCCGGATCAATCCGCATTCCGATTTTTATCATCGTTATTGCAACCTTTGTTACGATTGTCGATTTGATTATGCAAGCGTACTTTCCAGCGCTTTCCGAATCGATGGGCGTATTTATTCCACTGATTGTCGTAAACTGTATCATTATGGGACGGGTTGAATCGTTCGCTTCAAAACGCGGCGTCGGCCAATCGATTTTGGATGCGTTGGGCATGGGCTTGGGCTATTTGTGGGTTTTAACGGGAATTTCCATCGTACGGGAATTGTTCGGCGCCGGAACATTTTTCGGCATGCCGGTTATCCGCGAAGAATTTACCGTCGGCTTTTTTAAAGCGGCACCGGGCGGATTTTTTGTATTCGCCCTTTTTATCGCCGTAACACGGGCAGTGCGCAGCCTTGCCGAACGCGCAAAAACCGCAAAAGGAGGAGCACAATGACCGGCTTGGAATTGGGAAAAATATTTCTGAAATCGATGCTCATAGACAATGTCGTATTCATTCAGTTTTTGGCGCTTTGTCCCTTTATCGGTATGACCTCCGACACGGGCAAAGCAATCGGTATGGGAGCCGCAACCTCTTTTGTTATGGTCTTGGCGACGGCGGTTACCTACCCGTTGTACACGTATCTTTTAAATCCGCTGGGGTTGAGTTTTTTGCAGACGCTGATTTTTATTTTGGTTATCGCCTCTCTCGTTCAATTGGTTGAATTCTACTTAAAAAAATCGGCACCGGCGCTGTACAGCTCGATGGGCGTATATTTGGCTTTAATTACGACAAACTGCGCCATCCTTGCGGTAACGCTTAACGCCATTGCCAAAGGATACGGCTTTTTGCAGTCGCTCGCCTATGCGGCCGGAGCGGCAATCGGCTTTTTAATCGCACTGGTACTGATGGCCGGAGTGCGCGAACGCATGAGGTCTTCCGATGTTCCGGCCTTTATGCAGGGAACACCGGTATTGTTCGTTACGGCGGGACTTTTGTCTCTGGCTTTCGGCGGTTTTGCCGGGCTCATAAAATAAGGCGGCCGATATGACACTTATATTATATACTTTGGCCGTCTCGTTCGGCACCGCATTGCTTTTAGGCATTTTACTCGGGTTTTTTAAAAAGATATTTTACGTGCCCGTTGACGAAAAAGTTGCACAAGTGCGCGAAGCTTTACCCGGTGCAAACTGCGGTGCCTGCGGATTTCCCGGCTGTGACGGTTTTGCCGAAGCGGTAGCCTGCGGAAATGCACCCGTAAACGGATGTGCCGCAGGCGGCGCCGATACCGCAAAAGCGGTCGGTGAAATTATGGGCGTATCCGCAGAAGCCGAACAAACAGTTGCCGTACGCGCATGCAAAGGTACTAAGGAGTGCGCTGTAAACCGCGGAGAATACATAGGCGTTAAAAGCTGCGCCGCTGCAAAAACGGTCGGTATTAACGGCACCAAAATGTGCTCCTACGGCTGTTACGGCTTGGGCGACTGTACCCTCGTATGCGTTTTCGATGCGATTCACATAGAAGAAGACGGTCTTCCTCATGTGAATTACGAAAAATGCACCGGATGCGGTATGTGCGTAAAAACCTGCCCGCAGTTGATTTTATCGACCGTACCTGTCACCAGAAAAGGAGCCGTTGCGCTGTGCTCCAACCGCAACCCCAATAAAGCAATCCTCATGAAACAGTGCAAAGCTGCCTGCATTAAATGCGGTAAATGCGAAAAAGTATGCCCCGAAAAGGCGATTGTCGTAACAAACGGCATTCCGCTCGTAGACTACGGCAAATGTACTTCCTGCGGACAATGCGTCAGCGGCTGTCCCACGCACGTACTGGCACTCACCGAATCCGTCATCGCATAAAAACTGCGGAACGGTTATGCCAAGCCCGTTTTCCTCTGCGAAAACGGGTTTTTTTATGCGCAGCTGAAACGCGTAGCGTACGCGCCGTAATCAAAGGCGTAGACGCTGAAAGCGTGCAAATCGACTGCAAAATGCATGTAAAAAGCCTGCCGCCGATAAAAAGCCGCAATGCCGGCAGGCATAGACGGTCCGTTTTATTTGCAGTTGCGGATTGAAAGCTGACAGATACTCACGTGAATAGGAGTACATTAATTTAGCTTGTAAAAGGTTATTTTTTATAGTATACTTAAAGAAGATGGTGTATCTGCTACTACCAACAGGCAAGTTTGGAACAAGTCATAACACTTATTTGATCAAAAAATAAATTTATAGGGGAAATTTATAATTGTATGGAATGGATAAAGTTTATTTTCAAAGTACTTTTTAGCCTGACAGGATACTATTGGTTTGTTGCAGGGTATAAAAAACGAATGGGGCCATTTCACTCTTTATGTTTTATCATTGCTTGTGTATTTCCTATATATCAAAATCCTATTTCAGGAGGTGCTATTCTTGTTTGCATAATATTGGGAATTATAAGTATAATTGTTTGTAATAACAATAAATAGTATGTATGTAAAATTACTTTATGTAACCAACGTTTTTATAATCCCCTGCAGCTATGCAGTATATATTTATATATACAAACAACAATACGATTGATATAGTGTTAAAAGATAATAGCTGAAAGTGAGGAGAAGTAAATTATGTATCAAAAAAAGCGTTTTTATGCGGCGGCTCTTTTCTTGTGTCTGTGTGCGCTTTTGAAGATGCCCTTCAATTAAAAAATGTAGAGCTTGCCGAACAGGCACGTATCATCATAAACGATGTCGAATTTGAGCCCGTTCTTGATCCTGTTTTTTTTGAAACGGACGGCGTTGCATTATGGCTCAGATCGGAGCACCGGGAATCGGCTGCTCTAAAAAGGGAAGGCGTCGGGGCTGCTTTATATAAAGCAAATGAAGGGGATGTATATGTAAGTATATCCGATACGGTTATACTTTCAAATCCGCAGATTTAAAAGCCGTGTTTAATAATTTCAAATGGTATAAAGAAAATTCCGCATTCAGCGAAACGCTTTTTTCGGAAGATGAAAAAAAAGTGCTGGATACCATTAGGCGCGCCGAATCACAAAAATAAGCTGCAACGGTCTGTGGTGCCCGCCGCTTGTGAAAAGCGAGCGTCGGATACCCTTGCCGTTTTTCCGCATTCAGACAGCTTTTTATTTCCCCGCGGCGCTCAAATTCAAATGGGCGGGTATGTTGCGGGATACACCGATTTGTTCTGCCTTCAATCGCTTTTTGAAACTGTTCCATTTTCGCTTCTATTTTTCTATCCAATCCCGTGAGCGTTCGACGGCACGCTGCCAGCCGCGGTACAGGGCGCTGCGTTTTTCTTCACTCATGTGCGGCGTAAAGTCGCGGTCGGTTTGCCGGTGTGAGAGGATATCGTCTTTGGTTTTCCATAAACCGACGGCAAGACCGGCTAAAAAAGCCGCACCGAGTGCAGTCGTTTCCACGTTTTTGGGACGGGATACGGCGGTGTTCATAATGTCGGCTTGGAATTGCAGCATTACATCGCTGACGCTTGCGCCGCCGTCAACTTTCAGAGAGGTAACGCGTTGACCGGCATCCTCCTCCATGCAGCCGATAACGTCTTTAACCTGATAACAAATCGCCTCCAAAACCGCACGGCATATATGGGCTTTTTTGACGCCGCGCGTAAGGCCGACAATTGTGCCGCGGGCGTACATGTCCCAATAGGGCGTACCCAGCCCCGTAAAGGCCGGAACAATGTATGCGCCGTTGGAATCTTCCACAGATTCGGCCAAACGGTCGATTTCGGGTGCGGAAGAAATCAACTGCAATTCGTCGCGCAGCCACTTGATTGTAGCTCCGCCCATAAAAATGCTTCCTTCCAAAGCATACTGAATTTCATCATCAATACCGAGCGCGATAGTAGTCAACAGTTTATTTTGGGAAACAACAGGCGTTGTTCCCGTGTTCATAAGCATAAAACAGCCGGTGCCGTAGGTGTTTTTTACATCGCCCGGATAAAAGCAGCCCTGCCCGAAAAGAGCCGCCTGCTGGTCGCCGACGGCCGAGGCGAGGGGAACGGAAAATCCGCACACGGTACTGTCGGTCGAACAATACACTTCGCTGGAATTGGCAACATGCGGCATCATACACAACGGTATGTCCATGAGTTTCAAAAGATCGCGATCCCAGACGCCGGCATAGATATTGTACAGCATTGTGCGGCTTGCATTGGTAACGTCGGTAACGTGGCTTTTTCCGCCGCCGAGTTTCCAGATAAGCCATGTGTCTATCGTGCCTGCAAGGATTTCTCCGTTTTGTGCGCGGCGGCGTAACCCTTCAACATTGTCCAAAAGCCACTTTATTTTTGTTGCCGAAAAATATGCGTCGAGTAATAGGCCCGTTTTTTCACGTATAACTTCGTTTAAGCCTTCGCTGCGGAGCTTTTCGCACAGGGGAGCCGTTCTGCGGCACTGCCACACTATGGCGCGGTGGACGGGTTTACCCGTCGCTTTTTCCCACAAGACGACTGTTTCCCGCTGATTTGTTATACCCGCCGCAGCGATGTCCGAAACTTTTATGCCCAAACTTTCCCCGGCTTTTTTTACAACGTCCTGCATTACACCAAGCTGACATTCAAAAAGTTCTTCCGCATCGTGCTCAACCCAGCCCGGCTGCGGGTAATACTGCGTAAATTCCCTGCTGCTCGAAAGCAAAGGAACCGCATTTGAATCGTACAAAACGGCGCGGGAACCGGTTGTTCCCTGATCGAGCGCCAATATATAATCCGCCATACCTTTATTGTATCACGAGACGGGGATTTTACAAGAGGCATAAGCGTAGATTTAGGGCTTCAGCATGAAAGAATATGAGAGAAAAAACAATTTGCTCCCGTCGGTCTCTTCCACTTGGAGCAGAGGACACCTCACGTCAAGGCGAGTATGCCCGCTTGCAGTGTCCGCTACGACCGCCAAGATAGATGAAAATATTTATTTACAACGAACATATTGCGTGCTATACTCAAGCAGCATATTAAAAGTTAAAGGAGCTTCTTACATGAGCAGTAAACGTGACGGCAGTACCCCGATTGTGCGTACATCTTTTTCTTCCATCAGATTTAAAATCTTTGCAGCGCTTATTGGTATGATAGTGACAATAATGGCTGTAAATGCATCAGTCGTCGGGTATATTATCAGACAGAATAAACTTGTATCTTTGAATACTGCGGTTGTAAGACAGCTGGGGCATATCGAAGACAATTTCAATTTGTTTATCGATGATATACGTAAAACGATAAATACGATTGCCGTATACCCTGCCGTTAAGCAGGTGGACGATTCGATCCATAGCTATATTGCTGAAGATACGGCGGTATCGGCGAAAGATTTTACTTTCAGTAACACCGAAGAGGCTGTTGCCCGATACTTTAAGATGGTGTTCGGCGCACATAAAGAATACGATGAAATCTATTTGGGAACCGTTTGGGGCGGCCATGCGACAGCAAGCGGAGACAGCTTACCGGCACACTACGATCCGCGTAAACGCCCGTGGTATGTCGAAGCGGAAAAGCGGGCGGGTGAATTATATGTTTCAAAAGCATATCTTTCCACTACCGGTGAAGTGGTTATTGCGGCGGCTCGAAGTGTCTATGCCGATGACGGGACGATGGTAGGTGTTGTCGGTATCGATGTGTCTTTGGGGCAACTTGTTGAAATAATAAACAGGACAAAAATCGGCCGGAACGGCTATGTTATGCTTGTTCAGGACGACGGGGTCATTTTGGCTGATCCGCGTCACAATGATTTCAATTTTAAAACACTAAAAGAAACGGGTATTGCGGATTTTACAAAATTGTCCGGACAAACAGGTTCCAATATGATCATCCGAATAAACGGTACACCGTATCTTGCTAATATTCATACCGTCACGTCTTTAAATTGGAAAATTATCGGGCTTGTGGAGTCTTCGGAACTTGAAACGGAATTCCGCAATATGCTCAAATTGATAGCTGTTATCGGGGTGATAATACTGGCAGTATTTTTGACGGCAGGCTTTTTTCTGGTAAATTATTTTATTCGTCCGCTTACGGCTGCTGTCGCCGCTCTTAAAAATATTGCAGACGGAGAGGGTGATTTAACCGTACAGCTTCCTGTCACGGGTAACAATGAAATAGCGCAATTATCGATGTATTTTAATCGGACGATAGAAAAAATAGGCTCTTCGGTTAAATCGGTAAGTACGAGTACACAGGCCATGAGTGAGACCGGAAGCGAGCTTGTAAGCAATATGACTGAAACCGCG
>CAUTRX010000036.1:0-7175 GCA_963540775.1 uncultured Treponema sp.
CGAAGTAACGTTTACCGGCGATATGCTTTCGGTTGAATTGGGGCCGGGACTTTTGGGGCAGGTATTCGACGGTTTGCAAAATCCGCTTCCCCAGCTTGCCGAACAGGCAGGTTACTTTTTGGAGCGCGGTATTTATCTGGATGCGCTTCCCGACGAAACCCTCTGGGATTTTACGCCGACCGTAGAAGCCGGAGCGACAGTCCGTAAAGGTGATCCTGTCGGAACGGTTCCCGAAGGCCCCTTTATGCATAAAATCATGGTGCCGTTTTACATGAATGACACCTACACGGTAAAGTCAATTGTCAGTGCGGGACAAAAGCGCTTAAAAGATGAAATTGCGGTTTTAACCGACAGTAAAGGAAAAAATCATTCAATTACGATGAGTTTTAACTGGCCGGTAAAGCGGGCGATTGATTGTTACGCCGAACGCCTCAAACCTGACCAGACCATGGTAACCAAGATTCGTCTTATCGATACCTTTTTCCCCGTCGCGAAGGGCGGAACCTATTGTATTCCCGGTCCTTTCGGTGCGGGTAAAACCGTTTTACAGCATACAACCAGCCGTAATGCCGATGTCGATATCGTTATCGTAGCCGCTTGCGGTGAGCGCGCAGGTGAAGTTGTGGAAATCTTAAAAGAATTTCCCGAATTGACGGACCCGCGGACGGGACGCTCTCTTATGGAACGTACCATCATCATCTGTAATACCTCCTCCATGCCGGTCGCGGCCCGAGAAGCTTCCGTATACACAGGTGTTACTTTGGCCGAATACTACCGTCAAATGGGCTTACACGTATTGCTTTTGGCCGACTCCACCAGCCGCTGGGCGCAGGCTTTGCGCGAAATGTCCGGCCGCTTGGAAGAGATTCCTGGAGAAGAAGCGTTCCCTGCGTACTTGGAATCCTACATTGCAGCCTTTTACGAACGTGCCGGTATCGTTCGGCTTTCCGACGGTTCGACCGGTTCGGTAACTATCGGCGGTACCGTATCTCCTGCCGGCGGTAACTTTGAAGAGCCGGTAACGCAGGCAACGCTGAAGGTCGTCGGTTCTTTCCACGGCTTGTCGCGCGAGCGCTCCGATGCGCGTAAGTACCCCGCCATCAACCCCTTGGATTCGTGGTCGAAGTATACAAGCGTTATTCGGGAAGACTGGGTAAATTTTGCCCGCCGTTTGTTTAAACGCGGTACCGATGTCGAATCGATGATGAAGGTTGTCGGTGAAGAAGGTACGAGTTTGGGCGATTTTATTGAATATTTAAAAGCCGAATTCCTCGATGCCGTATACTTCCAGCAAAACTCCTTTGATGAAGTTGATGCCGCAGCCGATGTCGAACGACAAACCTACGTGTTTAAGCTGTTACTCCGTGTGCTCGGTTCGGATTTTGAACTTCCCGCAAAAGATGAAGCGCGTTCGTTCTTTAACCGCTTGCGCCAGCAGTTTATCGACTGGAACTATACGCCGTGGCAAAGTGCGGAATTTACACAAAAAGAAAAAGATATTGAATCCCTGTATGATTCAATGTCGGGAAAACTCGTTGCCGAAGCTGCGGCTTTGCTTAAGGACGGTGAATAATGAATAAGGTATACAGTAAAATAGAATCGATTAACGGAAGCGTTATTACTGTCCGCGCCGAGGACGTAAAAAACGGAGAACTTGCCGAAATTGAAACTTCATTCGGTACCTCTTTGGCCGAAGTAACACGTATTGCAGGCGATACGGTTTCGCTGCAGGTTTTTGCCGGCGGACGCGGCGTTTCCACGGGGGATCAAATCCGCTTTTTGGGACACGAAATGCAGGTTAGTTTTTCCGAAAACCTTTTGGGGCGTATCTTCGACGGTTCCGGCGATCCGCGCGATAAAGGGCCTGCGCTTCACGAAAACCTTGTCGAAATCGGCGGTCCCTCGGTCAACCCCGCCAAGCGTATTATGGCGCGCCGTATGATCCGTACGGGTATTCCGATGATTGACGTATTCAACTCGCTGGTCGTTTCTCAAAAACTGCCCATATTCAGTATTTCCGGCGAGCCGTACAACCAGCTTTTGGCGCGCATAGCCATGCAGGCCGAAGTAGACGTTATCGTTTTGGGCGGCATGGGCTTAAAGTACGATGATTATCTGTACTTTAAAAGCGAGCTTGAAAATGGAGGCGCGTTAAGCCGTACCGTTATGTTCGTGCACACCGCCGCCGACCCGACCGTTGAATGTTTGAAAATCCCGGATATGTCGCTTGCCGTAGCCGAGCAGTTCGCCCTTCAGGGAAAGGACGTACTCGTTCTTTTGACCGACATGACGAACTTTGCCGACTCTATGAAAGAAATCGCCATCACGCAGGAACAAGTTCCGTCGAACCGCGGTTATCCGGGCGATTTGTACAGCCAGCTTGCCGCGCGTTATGAAAAGGCCGTCGACTTCGATTCTGCCGGTTCCGTTACGATTTTGGCGGTTACCACGATGCCCGGAGACGACGTTACGCACCCGGTTCCCGACAATACCGGCTACATTACCGAAGGTCAGTATTATTTGAAGGGAGGCCGTATAGAGCCGTTCGGAAGCTTGTCGCGCTTAAAGCAAAACGTCAACAACAAAACCCGCGACGACCATCGTACCCTCATGGACAGTATGATCCGCTTGTATGCGTCGTACAAAGACACCCTCGAAAAAAAATCGATGGGTTTTATGATGTCCGAATGGGACGAAAAGCTCTTAAAATACGGGGCGATGTTCGAAAAGGAAATGATGGACCTGTCCATCAACGTTCCGCTTGAAAGCGCCCTCGATATGGGATGGAAGATCCTTGCCGCTTGCTTTAAAAGCGAGGAAACGGGTATAAAGTCCGAATTGATTGCAAAATACTGGCGCGAGGCGTAAATAATGGCTGCAATTAAGCTGACTAAAAACGAATTAAAGGCTCAAAAAGATGCGCTGAAAATGTATCAGCGCTATCTTCCTACCCTGACTTTAAAAAAACAGCAGCTTCAAACCGAAATACGTACGATAGATGCGCGTGCTAAAGAAGTGCGCAGCAGACGAAAAGCATTGGACGCGGAATTTGAAGCGTGGATTGCCGTGTTCGGTGAAAGCGAAGTTTTTAAAAAGGACACCGTAACCGTCCGCAATATACGAAAATCGACGGGTAATATTGCCGGCGTGGTTATTCCGGTTTACAACGGGGCCGATTTTTCGCGCGGCGATTACGATTTATATGCCGAACCCCTGTGGATCGATCTTGCCTCCGTAAAAATGGAGCAGGCTCTGTCTTTGGATTTGGAGGCCGATGTTTTGGAAGAGCAGGTGCGCCTATTGACGAGGGAGTTGCGTACGACAACCCAGCGCGTCAATCTCTTTGAAAAGGTGAAAATTCCGGAAACAAAGGCGAATATAAAGGCTATTACCGTTTATTTGGGCGACCAGCAGGTTGCCGCCGTTGTGCGCGGTAAAATTTCCAAAAAGAATTTGGAATTGGCCGCCGAAAAAGACAAAGCGCTTCGTGCATCCGCGCATTCCGAAAGCGGCGCAAAGGGAGAAAAACGAAGATGATTGTACCTATGAAAAAGATATCTCTGGTTGTCCTCTCTGCGGAACGTAAGTCGGCTTTGCAAAAGTTGCGCAAATTGGGACTGGTGCATATTGAAGAGGTTGAAGGTAAGGGAGAAACGTTTAATGCATATAAAAATGACTGCGAAAAATTGCAAATCGCATATGCTGTCGTTTCCGACATAAAACCGAAACCCGCAAAAACCGCATATAAATCCCTCTCCATTGAAGATGCGGTTTCAAAAGCTGCGGAAATAACCGCGTGGACTGCCGAGCTGAAGGATACGGAAGACAAAATTCTTGCCGCAAAAGCGGAACTTGAGCGGCTTGCCGCATGGGGCGGTGTTGATGTCGACGATTTGGCGTTTTTACAATCAAAGGGCATTACGCTTTCTTTGTATGAAATTGCGGCGGATGCGTATGCATCGCTCGGCGAAAACGTTAAAACGGTTTTTGTAAACCGAGACAAAAATACCGCACGCTTTTTACTGATTGAAAAAGACTGCGCGGACGGTGACAGCGCTTCGGATAAAACGGCTTTACCTCCCGAAGCGTATGCGGTGCCGCTTCCTCCGGCTTCGACCAAAAAGCTTGCCGAAGACATAGAGGTTTTAAACGACGCAAAACGGCAGACGGCGGAAAAGATCGCTTCGCGCGCAGTCTATGCCGAAACGTTTAAAAAAGCAGCCGTTTCGTTGGAAAAAGCCGTCGAATTTGAACGCTTCCATTCGGGAATGGAACATGAGGAAACGGGAAACTATGCTTTAGCATGGCTTTCGGGCTTTATTCCCGCATCGGATCTTGCAAAACTGCAAAACAGTGCAAAGGCTGAAAATTGGGCGCTTGTTGCCGCCGATCCTGCCGAAGAAGATGCGGTTCCTACTAAGCTTAAAAACAATAAACTGGTCAGTTTGATTTATCCGCTTTCGGACTTTTTGGATGTAGTGCCCGGTTATCGCGAGTACGATATATCCGGCTGGTTTTTATTGTTCTTTTCCGTATTTTTCGGCATGATATTCGGCGACGCCGGCTACGGTTCTTTACTGGTGTTGTTGTCTCTTGTAATGATTGTGTCCGGCATTGTAAAGGGCAAAAAACCGAAGCCCGAAGCGGGATTGCTGTTTATTTTGGGTTTTGCGACGGCGGTGTGGGGAGCGCTTACCTGTACATGGTTCGGTATTCCGCATGATAAATTGCCGCCTCTATTGATTTCGCTTGCATTTGAACCGTTTTCGAGTGCCTATGCCGCCCAATCCGAAGCAAACAACCGCTGGGTTGTCCAAAATTTGCAAATCTTCTGTTTCAGCCTTGCGTTGTTCCATCTAAGCGTTGCCCATATCAAAAGCATTGTGCGCAATATCCGTTCTCTCAGATTCTTGGGAGATTTGGGAGCGCTTTTTATGCTGTGGGGAATGTTTTACGTGGTATTGAATATGGTTGTGGACAATCAGCGCTTCCCCTTTGACGCACCGGTTCCGATAACCGCCCTTGCCCGATACCCGATATTGTATCCGGTTACCGCTTTTGTGGGTGTGGGCTTTGCATTGAGCTTTGTGTTTTCAAGTTATGAAGGAAGCGTCAAAGACTCGATTTTGAGCAGTTTAAAAAATATGATTTCGGTATTGCTCGGCGTTGTAAACGTATTTTCGGATATCGTATCTTATATACGTTTGTGGGCGGTCGGCTTGGCCGGAGCGGCGATTTCTTCAACCGTAAATACAATGGCGGGACCTATGCTCGGCGGTTTTATTATCTTTGCGGGTATTTTACTGCTGGTTTTCGGTCACGGGTTAAACCTGATTTTGAATGTACTTTCGGTAGTAGTTCACGGTGTGCGTTTGAATACTTTGGAGTTTTCAAGCCATTTGGGCATGGTATGGGCAGGATTTAAATACAAACCTTTTAGAGAGTAGGGGGCAAAATTCAATTCGGGTGTGTGAGCCCGTTTTTCGGTTGTGATTTAAATTAAGCCGTTGAAAGGCTTAATTTGAAACTTGACGGATTGCGGCTATTGCTCAAAACGGGAGTAGCCCTGTTTGTTAAGTTAAAATACGGCGGCCGTGTGCCGCTTAAGATTTGATTTTACCGTCGGAAGGCGGATATGACAGTTTCAGCCGGTTTTCGGCCGAAGCGGAGTTTAGAGGAGATATCTATGTTTGGATTATTCGGGGCAGCATGTGTTTTGGGAATTGCAGCGACAGGTTCTGCAATTGGTATCGGTATTGCCGGTCAGGCGGCAATCGGTGCATGGAAACGGTGTTACGTAAATAATAAACCGGCTCCTTTTATTTTGGTAGCCTTTGCCGGTGCTCCGCTTACGCAAACCATTTACGGTCTTTTGCTTATGCAGTCCATGATTAAGGCTGTAGATGCAAAAGATCCGTGGTTTCTTTTGGCGCTCGGACTGTTTTCAGGTCTTGCAATGGCCGCTTCCGCCGTTTTCCAGGGTAAAGCGGGTGCCGCCGGCTCGGATGCACTCGGAGAAACCGGAAAAGGTTTTGTGCAGTATCTTACGGTAGTCGGTTTGGCTGAAAGTGTCGCTTTGTTTGCGATGGTTTTTTCCTTTATCGTGTTGGCATAACAAAACACCCGGTGCCGACTACATTTAAAACCCGTACCGTGTGCATAGGCGGTACGGGCCGGAGCGAGCAGCTTAAAATCGGCGGCGATTCTCCGGTCTGTATTCAAACTATGTGGAAAGAGGGCATTGTTCCGGTATTAGCCGACGAGCGTGCCCTTTTTTCGCTTTTGGACAAAATTGAAAATCTTCGTTCTTTAGGCTGCCGCATTTTGCGTTTTGCCGTGCCCGATGCTCAAAGCGCCGAAGCTCTATGCCGCATTGCCGAACGCTGCACCGTGCCGCTGGTTGCCGACATTCATTTTGATTGGCGACTTGCTTTACGCTGTTTGAAAGGAAACGTCGCAAAAATCCGTATAAACCCCGGCAATATCGGCTCTAAAGAGCGCGTAAAAGAAGTGGTTGATGCGTGCAAAGATAAGGGGCGGGCGATAAGAATCGGTGTGAATGCCGGAAGTTTTCCTTCGGATATTGCAAAGCAGGTGGAAGACGGAGTGCTTTCCCGCGCAGAGGGGCTTGCCTTGACCGCAATCCGCGAAGCCGAAGTATTTGAAGAACTGGGATTTGAAAATTACGTGGTATCTTTAAAAGCTTCCGATATACAGGAAACAATAGAGGCAAATGAAGCCTTTGCAAAAAAATGTCCGCTTGTGCCGCTGCATGTCGGTGTTACCGAAGCGGGGCCTCTTATAGGGGGGATTGTAAAAAGTACGATAGCTTTTTCGTATCTTTTGAAAAAGGGCATCGGTTCTACAATCCGTGTAAGCCTTTCCGCCTCTCCCGAAGATGAAGTGATAGCGGGACGCGAAATTCTTGCAGGATGCGGTTTGTATGCGGGAGGGGTAAAAATCGTTTCATGTCCGCGCTGCGGACGAAACGGCTTTGACGTTCACGCATTTATAAACCGCTGGCAGACTAAACTTTTGTCGATGAATAAGGATATCACGGTCGCCGTTATGGGGTGTGTTGTAAACGGACGCGGAGAGGGAAAACATGCCGATATCGGTATTACAGGCGCGGGCGATTCGGTGGTTATATTCAAAAAAGGAAAAACGGTACGTAC
>CAUTRX010000037.1:0-7152 GCA_963540775.1 uncultured Treponema sp.
GAAGCAATGCCGGCATATGGGGGATAAATTCGCCGTATTGGGTTTTTGTTTTTTTCGGTTTGTGTAAAATAGGCGCGGTTCCCGTTCTTATAAACATTTGTTTTCAGGAAGCGGAATTAACCGCAGTATTGAAAAACACGAATATCGGAATTTTGCTGTACGGGAAGGCGGCAAAGGGTGCAAGCTACAAGAACATTATTGACAAGCTGGATTTTTCACTTTTTCCCGGATTAAAAACGGCAGTACCGTTTGAGCCGGATTCAGACGAAAACGGTGCACCGTGTTTCCTGGATTATTTCGGGACCGATATAAAACCGGACAAAGCGCTTATAGCCGAGTTGTCAAACGCCGTAAAACCCGAAGACTGCGCGGTGATTTTATACACGTCCGGCACGACGGCACTTCCCAAAGGAGTTATGCTCAGTCATATCAGTTTAACAAACAATGCGCGCGCCCATGTCGAAGCAATGCACTGGAGCGCCGACGACAGAATGTGCCTGTGCGTTCCGCTCATGCATTGTTTCGGCATCACCGCCTGTTTACTGGCAGCCGTATATAGCGGCGCTTCGTTGGAGATTATCAGCTATTACAAAAGTGAAAAGGTTTTGGCTGCCATTCAGGAAAAGTCGTGCACAGTGCTGAACGGAGTTCCTTCCATGTTTTTGGCGTTGATTCACAACAAAAATTTTAAAAAATACCGCATTACCGGTTTAAAAAGCGGCATAATTGCCGGCTCGCATGTCGGAAAAAAAGAGTATATGCAGATAAGGCGGGAATTGAATATAGACAAGCTGCAAATAGCCTACGGGCAAACCGAAACATCGCCGTGTGTTTGCATTATGCCGTATGACGAAACCGAAAAAAGGGCGGACAGTTGCGGTAAACCGATCGAAAATGTGCAAGTAAAAATTCTGCATTCGGATTTAATTGCGGAACGGACTTCGTGTGCTAAAAACCGGCACGGAGAAGTCTTGGTAAAGGGCTATAACGTCATGATGGGATATTACAATATGCCCGAACTGACGAAAAAAACGTTTACGGACGACGGTTGGCTCAAAACGGGCGACATCGGTTATATGGACGGCGAAGGTTATTTGCATATAACCGGAAGAATTAAAGATATAATCATACGGGGCGGAGAAAATATTTCGCCGCAGGAAATCGAAAACTGTATTTCCGAATTGGACGGCATCAAAAGCGTAAAAGTTATCGGGTTGCCGGAAAAAGTTATTCAGGAAAAAATAATCGCCTGTATATGTACGGATAATGCCGAAATAAGCGAAACGGCCGTAAAAAATCATGTTGCCGCCCGCCTTGCAAAATACAAGGTGCCCGAACAGGTTTTGTTTTTTGCCGCTCTTCCGTTTACGGCGAACGGAAAAGTAAACAAAAAAAAACTGAAAGAAGCGGCGGCCGCTTTGCTGAAAGAACAAACGGAGTAAAACGGCACAAAGCCGTATAAATAAAAACGGAGAACATTATGATCAGGAGGAAACACACATGTTTTTAAGCGAACAACACGAAATGATCCGAAAGCTGGTTCGCAATTTCGCCGAAACGGAACTGACCGACGATATTTTGGACGCGGTCGAAAACGGCGCCGAATATCCGCCGGCGGTGCTTGATAAAATGGCACAATGCGGGTTTTTCGGCGTAAAAGTTCCGAAAGAATTCGGCGGGCAGGGCGGTGACATTCGCAGTTATGTCGTTATGGCCGAGGAATTCGCGCGCATCAGTGCGGTATCCTGCATTTGGGCATTGACGCCGAATTCGCTGGGAGGCGGGCCGCTTTTGTTGTCGGGGACGGACGAACAAAAAAATAAGTATATTACGGAATTATCAACCGGAAAAAAGCGTATTTGCTTTGCTTTGACCGAGCCGGGAGCCGGCTCCGACGCCGGGAGCATGACGAGCACGGCCGAAAAAGACGGCGATTATTACGTTATAAACGGGCGAAAATGTTTTATAACCATGGCACCGGTTGCCGATTACGCTATTGTCTATGCCAAAACCGACAGGGCGAAGGGGTCAAAAGGCATTTCGGCATTTATTGTAGATATGAAGCTTCCCGGCGTAGCTACAGGTAAACCCGAAGATAAAATGGGGGTTCGCGGTTGTCCGACCAGCGATATTATATTGACGAATGTGCGCGTTCATAAAGACGACCTTTTGGGCGAAGAAGGACAGGGCTTTATCAATGCCATGAAAACACTGGATGTCGGACGTATTGGAGTTGCCGCTCAATCCGTCGGTGTCGCACAACGGGCACTTGAAGAATCCATAAAATACGCAAAAGAACGAAAGCAGTTCGGAAACCCATCTGCGTAAATCAGGGGATAAGCTTTATGCTCGCCGAAATGGCGACAAAGCTGGAAGCTGCGCGCCTTCTCACGTATAAAGCCGCATGGCTGAAAGACACCAATCAGGATGCGACAAAGGTCGCTTCAATGGCAAAATTCTTTGCGGCAGAAACCTGCAACGAAATATGTGCAAAAGCAATCCAAATTCACGGCGGCTACGGCTTTATTAAAGATTACGTCGTCGAGCGGCTGTATAGAGATTGCAGGATATTTACCATTTATGAGGGAACCAGTCAGGTTCAGCAAATGGTAATCGCCGGACAAATATTGAAATAATGAGGTTGTAAAATGAAAATAGTTGTTTGTGCAAAACAAGTTCCCGATACAAACGAAGTTCGTATAGACCCCGTAAAAGGAACACTGATACGGGAAGGCGTTCCGTCGATTTTAAATCCCGACGACGCAAATGCTCTTGAAGCGGCATTGACTGTCCGGGATAAAAATCCCGGCACGACGGTAACGGTTGTGTCCATGGGACCGCCGCAGGCAAAAGAAATGCTGCGCGAATGCCTTGCTATGGGAGCGGACGATGTATGTCTGCTTTCCAGCCGTGCGTTCGGCGGTGCCGACACGTGTGCAACGTCGACGACGATTGCGGCCGGCATAAAAAAGATAGGCAACGCCGACATTATTTTTGCAGGCCGACAGGCTATAGACGGAGATACGGCACAAGTCGGGCCGCAAATCGCCCAAAGACTCGGACTGCCGGTTGTCACGTATGTTCAATCCGTCCGCGAAATAAAGGAAAACAGCATTATAGTGGAGCGGCAGTTGGAAAACGGTTTTGAAGTTATTGAAGTGACAAAACCCTGCGTTTTAACCGCCGTAAAAGAATTGAATACGCCGCGCTACATGACCGTCAAAGGAATAATTGACGCATACAATACCGAAATTACCGCATGGAACGAAAGCGACTTGACACTCGCACCTGAGGATTGCGGCCTTAAAGCAAGTCCGACACAGGTATTCCGTTCTTTTACTCCCGAACCGAAAGGCAAGGGCGTTATGCTGGAAGGAAGCGTTAAAGAAATGGCGGACAAGCTGGTTTCCGTATTTAAAGAAAAGCATTTGCTGTAAATTCGGAAGGACGAAACACGACTAAATACACAGAGAGGAAAACTATATGGCGGTAAGAGTAATAAAAGAAAAATGCAAGGGCTGTACCATTTGTGTAAAAAATTGCCCGTTTAACGCAATCACTATGGTCGGAAAAATTGCCCTCATAGGCGAAACCTGTACCGGCTGCGGTGCATGTGTGGAAAAATGTCCGTTCAAAGCCATCGAGCAGGAAAAAGAAACAAAGGTGCCGAACAACACGGCCGATCATCGAGGCGTATGGGTTTTCGCCGAACAGCGGAACAACAAAATCATGCCGGTTGTAATTGAATTGTTGGGCGAAGGTAAAAAACTGGCAAAAGAAATCGGTTGTGAGCTGGCGGCGGTTTTGTGCGGTGAAAACGTCAAACACCTTACGGAAGAACTCATCGCATACGGCGCCGATAAAGTGTATGTGGCGGATCAAAGCGAACTTAAAACCTACCGAACCGATGCATACACCAAAGTAATAGTCGAAGCGATAAAAAAATATAAACCGGAAGTTATGCTTTTGGGCGCAACTCACATCGGGAGGGATTTAGGTCCCTGTATTGCCGTTCAGTGCGGAACGGGACTGACCGCCGACTGTACGGGATTGCGCATAGACCCCGAAACAAAGGGCTTACAGCAAACCCGCCCCGCATTCGGCGGAAACTTAATGGCAACAATTATTTGCCCCAATCACCGTCCGCAAATGTCCACCGTGCGCCCGGGCGTTATGAGCAAAGCCGAATATAATCCCTCTTTAAAAGGCGAAGTCGTCGATATCGGCACCGACTTTAAGGACGGCGACATCAGGACAACGGTTCTCGAAATGATACAAAAAGCGGGCGAAACCGTCAGCTTAACCGATGCCGAAGTAATCGTATCCGGCGGTATGGGCTTAGGCGGTCCCGAAGGATTTGAACTGCTCAAAAAACTCGCCGCAAAAATGGGCGGAACCATCGGTTCTTCGCGTGCCGCTGTAGACGCAGGCTGGATAGACCATGCCTATCAGGTCGGTCAAACGGGTACCACCGTAAAGCCACGCATCTATTTTGCCTGCGGTATTTCCGGCGCAATTCAGCATGCGGCGGGAATGCAGCATTCCGATTACATTGTCGCTATCAACACGAACGAAAACGCACCCATATTCGAAATTGCCGACTACGGCATTGTGGGTGATTTATACACGGTTATACCGGCTTTGCTGGAAGCATTAGATACAATACAGGAGGAAGTATGAACGAAAAGCGAAAACCGCTGCAAGGGGTTAAGGTAATAGAACTTGCAAACTTTATTGCAGCGGCAACGGCAGGCCGCTTTATGGCGGACTTGGGAGCGGATGTCATCAAGATCGAAGCGGAAAGAGGGGATCCGCTGCGCTACACGGCTCCGTCGGAAGGGCGTCCCCTCGACATGCACGAAAATACGACGTGGGAACTGGAAAATGCAAACAAGCGCTGTATTTCACTCAATTTAAAAAGCGAAAAAGCGCGCGAAGCCTTTTTTAAACTTTTGGAAACGGCGGATGTTTTAATCACCAACTGGCGTGTACAAGCGCTGCAAAGAGCCGGTCTCGACTACGAAAGCTTAAAAGTCAAGTACCCGAAACTGGTCTACGCGCTGTGCACCGGCTACGGAGAATACGGTCCCGACAAAGATTTACCGGGCTTTGATTTTACCGCATTTTTTGCCCGTGGCGGCTATTTGGAAACGCTCCGTCAAGCCGATTCCCGCCCGATGAACGTCGCACCCGGACTGGGAGATCACAATGTCGGTATGAATCTGGCAGCCGGAATTCTTGCCGCCCTTTATCAGGCAAAGGTGAGCGGACACGGCGAAAAAGTGGAAACCAGTTTGTTTGAAACCGCCGTATACAATATGGGAATGATGGTGCAGGCGGCACAATACACCGATGTCGGAAAAAAATACCCCATCGATATCCGCGAAGCGGACAATCCCTGCAATGCCGCATTTAAAACAAAAGACGGTAGATACATTCAAATTTGTTTTCCCGACTACAACGTGTATTACAAAACTTTCGTAAACGTTCTCGGCAGAAGCGATTTGGCCGAAAGCGAAAAGTACTATCCGATACAAAACCTGCAAAAAAACGGCTTAAACAGGGAGTTCCACGATATTGTCTGCGAGGCAATGGTTCAGCATGACGCCGAATATTGGGTACAAAAACTCGTCGAAGCCGACTTGCCCTTTGCAAAAGCGCAATCGTGGGAGGAAATATTGGAAGACAAGCAGGCATGGGCAAATGAATGCTTCTATTCCATGACGTATCCCAACGGCAATACCCGGACATTGGTCAGAACTCCGGTCAAATTTCAGGAAATGGGAACCCCCGAATACAAGCGCGGGCCGCTTATCGGAGAACAGGGGGCCGAAATACTTAAAGAAATCGGGTATACCGATGCACAAATAAAAGAAATGCAAGCTTCAAAAGAGCTGTATATTTGGGATAAGCCCTAACTAAAAGGAGAGGAATATGATAGACAAAAACAAAATGCCCGTTGCCATCGGTGTTGCCTTTGTATGGTTTACCACACAATTCGGCGGCGGGTTTGCTTCGGGTGCGCAGTTGTATCAGTTTTTTATCCGTTACGGTATATGGACACTGCTTATGCCGATTTTGGCGCAAGCATTCGGCGCATTTTTCCAGTGGTACGGATTAAAATATGCGCGTAAACACGACTGTTACGATTACAGAACGTTCAACGACAAGTTTTACGGCAAACTTGCACCGGTGTTTTCCAACCTGTACGAAATTATCTACATAACGCTGTTGTGCGTCGCTCCGTCGGTCGCCTTTGCCACCGGAGGCGCCACAATGCAAAAATTAACGGGTTTACCGTACATGGTGTGCACCGCGATTATCGGTGTTTTTATATTCATCATTGCAATTTACGGTACAACTGTCGTACGTAAAGCCGCATCGACGCTTTCGGTTATTATCATCGCCGGACTTTTAGTCGTATATGTTCCCAATATCGTCGTTTTGTGGAAAGACATAACCGGTACACTGTCCGAAATGAGCGCCGCGCCCGCGCCGATAGGCCCTGCACTTTGGAAATTCTTTGTGTACGGTTCTTTTCAGCTGGCTTCGATAGGTTTATTGTTCCAGCACGCAAAACCTTTTTCCTCCGAAAAAGAGGCAAAAACAAGCATGATTTACGGTTTTATCGTCAATTCCGTATTGATAATGCTGTGTACAATCGGCTTGCTGGCGGTTGCGCGGGACCCCGGAATTGCAAAAGTGCCCGTACCCACCCTTGAAATAGTGCAAAAAGGCGTCGGCGCAAAGATAATCACACCGATTATTTCGATACTCATTATCCTCGGCGCCGTTTCCACTGCAGTTAATATGATTGCCGGCGGAGTTGAACGGATTATCAACAAATTTGAAAAACCGGAGAAAAAGGCTGCCGCAAACGGAAAGCCGACGGCAATGACCCTGATTTCCGCGCTGCTTTTTACTCTGCTTGCATTTGCCATTGCGCAGTTCGGTTTGTTGGCGCTTGTTGCAAAAGGGTACGGCTTTTTGGGCTATTTGACCATTCCCGTTATCGTCATACCCTATATCATACACATGATTGTAACGAAATTCGATTCAAAGCCGGCGGTTTAATAGACCTGTTCGATAACTGCGTTGTCGAACAGGTCGACGAGTTATAAATCGCACAAATAGCACGATTTATAACATCGC
>CAUTRX010000038.1:0-7090 GCA_963540775.1 uncultured Treponema sp.
ACTCAGCAAAACCGATCCGTCCAAGCGGCCGATTAATTCGTTCAAATAAAAAATACCGAATTCGGCATTTGTACGCGGGTCTAACAGGTCGTAGTCGGCGGTTTTTAATTTTCGGGCGATGTCCGCCGCGGTACTTTTCATGAGCTGGGTTAAGCCGACCGCTCCCGCACCGGAACGTACGTCTTTATCGAAAAAACTTTCGCTCCGTATGAGGGCGTAGGCAAGGTATTCGGGGACGCCGTATTGCGCGCATAGCGGTTCTACCGTGTAAAAACGCGGATACAGCATTTCCAGTTCCGTTTTTTTTATGGGCTCGTCGCTTTGTCCGAATGCCCAAACAGCGGTGCGGAGCGCCTGCGGGTATAAGTTTTTTTTGTAAAGCGCCGTATTCAAATAGGCGGCGGTGTCGGTACCGATTTTATCTTTAAAACGTAAAAAAAGCGGATATATTTTTTCTTCAAATCCTTGTGACGCATATTCTTTCAGTAAACGTTCGGCTTGCGGATCGGATTCTTCTCGCTGTCTTTTTTTGCGGCGCAAAAGCGATTTATGAATGTCCTCAAACGGAATATCCAGCCGTTCGGCGGCTAACAGCCGGTAGTATAAGCTTCCTTCGGTGTTTCCGTATGATTTTTCCAATGCTTTGCGGGCTTCGGCTTGTGCGTCTGCTGTTTCAAGCAACCCCGTTTCGGCAAGTCTTCCGGCTATAAAGGCGTATTTTGAAGCTGTGTCCGGGGACATGTAAGCGGACAGCATATCGTAGACGGCGTAGTAACCTTGCCAGTTGCGTGCGGCAAGTAAATTATGCGATAAAAGCGATAAAATGTCGTCAAAATACGCAGGATCGTGCCATTGGGGCGCGTATGTTTGTAAAAGCGTAATAAGAGCGCGGTTTGAAATTTTTACGACTGCATCCGCATAATACCACAGCGCCCGGTCAAACGAAGCATCGTCGTATGCGTCTGCCAATGCCGTTTCGTATTGTGCAAACATTTCGCTGCGGTACGCTTCGCTGCACCGTCCGTAAAGACGCGCCGCATACAGGCTGCAATGAAAAACTTTTTCATTTTGGCCGGGAAAAAACGAGGCTGCATCCTTTAGCCCTTCGGCATATATGAGCCGTTCTTCTTCGGTACGACTGCCGTACAATACGGCCGAACATACGTTCATAAAAGCGGGAAAATCCGTGTATACTGAAAAAAAGGGGATTACCGGATTTGAGAGCGCGCCGCCGTCCGCTTCGTTTTCGGGTTCGTCGCTTTGTGAAAGCTGCATTTGTTCTTTAAGGATATTTAAAGCTTGTATGTAGTTTCTTTGCTGTATCGCGCTGCGGAATAACAATGCTTTTTGCGTGTGTTCCGGTAATGTTTCGAGAGCGGCCGAAAGAGCGGGGGAGGAAAACAGTTTTAAATCGTCCGCGCCGAAGGCGGCGGAAAAAAAGCGTCTGGATGCCGCCTCTTCGGCTTGTACCGAGCCGCTTTGAAGCAGCGCCGCCAGGCGGAAGCGTTCGGCAGTATCGTTATCGGGGAAATCCGATTCGGTTAAGGCAATGAGGTTTTCAAAATCGTTTTTATCGTACAGAAGTTTGAGCAGTTCTTCACGCGCGAGGTCGGCCGGCAGAGAGCTGTCTTTTTCGGCGCTTTTGCGGAAAGCTTTTTCCGCTTGAACCGTATTACGCTCGGACAGTGCATTTAAACCTTCAAAATAGTAACGTGCCGAAAAGCTCTTTTTCGGTGTTGTACACGAAGCAAGAGAAAGCGTCAGTACAAGGGAAATCAGAAATTTTGTATATACCATAGCTTATCGAGGAGGAATGGTCAAATATGTTCCCGCCAGGATAAGATCGGGGTTTTTGATTTTGTTTTCCTCCGCGATAATCGGGTACAGCCACGGGTTTCGGTAATAGGTATCGGAAAGATCCCAAAGCGTGTCTCCCCACTTTACGTGATGGCGAACCGCCCGCGGTTTTGACTCGGGAGCGGGGATTGTTTTTTCGGGGACAACTTCACGTTTTTCTACGGTTTCTTTATCCATGACGACAATCGTATTTTCTTCCGGTGCGGGGGGCGTTTGGGCTTGCATAGCCGGCTGCATGTGTTGCGGCGGTTCGACGGTAACGATATTTGTCTGCGCAGTTTTTACGTCTTTTTTCCACGGAAAGAACAAAAAGATGGCTATGACGGCAAGAATGGAAAGCAATGCGCAGATAATGCAGATGATAAGCGCAGTGCGGTATTTTCTTTCTCCTTTTGTTTCATCGATTTCATCGGGTAAATCAGGGTCGTATAAGGGAGGCATTGACGATGAGGATATAAAGTTGCCGCTGTCCATTCCGCCTGCAAATTGTGTATCCGTGTCGTTAAAGTCGGAGGAATCAAAACCCTCGTCGGTACCGGCGGACATATCTTCTTCAATGCCGGGTAAATCAAAATCGTCGGTATTAAAATCGGTACCGTTTTCTTTTTCCGTCATTTGCGCGGCAGGAGGCGGCATCGGATCGTTTTCGGTCACGGGAATATCAAAATCGAGCTCATCGGTATTAAAGTCGGGTGCTGCAAGGGGGTCGGTTTGTTTTTCCATGTTAAAAGAAGGTTCCTCCGTTTTTTCCTGTAGTGTTGCATCAAGGTCGGGCAGTTCAAAGTCGCCGCTGTCTTCGGGTAATGCAAAATCGTCGTCCGGTATAAGGCTTTCGGTGTCCGTACCGTCCAAAAGCCCTTTGTCCGCCTCCGTCTGCATATCCGAGCCGGCTGCCTGCGTATCGTTAAATTCGGGTATATCAAAATCGTCATTCAAGCTGTCGGGTATTTCGCCTTCAATGGCCGGTACTTCAAAATCGCCGCGATCAAAATCCGTGCCGCCTTTTTCGGCTTCAGCGGATGTGTCGGCTGAAGGAACATCTTCGGCATCGAGGTCGGGTAGTTCAAAGTCGCCGCTGTCTTCAGGCAGTGCAAAATCGTCATCCGGTACAAGGCTTTCGGTATCCGTGCCGTCCAAGAGTCCTTCAACATCGTCGTTAAAAAGCTCGTCGTCGACTTCAGGCAGTGTATCCGTTATGTCAAGATCGGACGGCTCCATAATGTGCGTTTGAGGCAGATTCAACATCGATACACTGGTGTCAGAACTTTTTCCCGTCTCCGGGTCATGCACTTTTGCCGTGAGCATATTATTTTCATCAAGTTTGAGACTGAGACTTATTGTCGGTTCCCGCTTCGGATGCGGCATAAGATCTTCTATGAGGAGGGTATCGACGTATTCGGGCTCGCCAAGACTGTCTATATCTTTTCTATACAGATTGATTTTAATTGCCGTTTGACCGTCTCGTACCGTTGTCACTTCAAGACGTTTACTTTCAGCTTGCCCGTCTTGCAGTATGGGATAAAATGAACCGTCGGCTTGTTTGATTCCTATAGTCTTATTACTCATAGACACCTCTTGTCATCCTAGTACGCTTGCGTAATCTTGTCAATGCCCGCAAGAATGAATTCGCTTTCTTGACATTATGCCGAATCACAGTCATAATGTGCCCTATGAATTCATTGTTACCTATATTAGTGGGTGTTGCCGTAGCTTGTGTTGCCGTGTCACTCATACTTGTTTTTGCATCTTCAAAAAATTCCCGTGAAAAAAAAGGGAAGCCGAAAAGTCGAAGCTCCATTGTTCGGGGGGCGGAAAAAAAGCTTGCTCACGATCCCCGTAATCCCGATGCATTGTTCGCTTTGAGCGAAGTATATTATAAAGAACGTCAATGGGATAAGGCTTTCCCGTTGTTGACAACGCTGTCTGAAGTATTGCCGATGAACAAGCATTTGGATGCTTTTCAGCCGGCTTTACAGCTGGGTATCTGCGCGGTAAAACTGGGAAAAATCCCGGAAGCTTTAAAATCGCTTGCGGCGGCCCGGCGGCTTGACCCGGAACATTTTGAAGTTAATTTTTATTTGGGACAAGCATTTTATCTGAACAAAGAGTACGAAAAAGCCGTGCCGTTCTTGAAAAAAGCGCTGTCATTAGGCAAGGAATTTCCGGAATTGTTTGAGTTTTTGGGACTTGCGCTGTACTGTGCGCGCTCGTTCCGCGATGCGCTTCCGTACCTTAAACGCGCTTTGGATGCAAAGCCCGAAAGCCGCGAATTGCTGTTTTCGATGGCGGATGCCATGCACGCGTCGGGCTTGAGCGATAAGGCGTTGAAAATATTTATGCATTTGCGTCCCGATCCCGAATACGGCGCGCGTTCGTGCCTTGCCGCCGGTATTATCCATTCGCTTCAAAATCAGCCGGAGCAGGCGATCGCCGATTACGAAATCGGTTTAAAGCATACGGAAGCCCCGCTGGATATACTCACGCAAATACGTTACAATTCCGCGCAAATTCATTTGCAGCAGGGGGATATGTCCGGCGCGCTCAATTTGCTGCAAACGATTCAAATTACTTCTCCGGGGTATAAGGACGTCAGCATCCTCATCGGGCGCTATCAGGAATTGAACCAAAACAGCACTTTAAGAACCTACTTGATGGCGACGAACAGCGATTTTGTTACGCTCTGCCGTAAAATCGTATCCGTGTTTTATTCAAAAGCGCGGGTTAAAATTCTTGCCGTGGATGCAAAGCCCGATGTCGCCGAGGTTCAAGCGGAAATCGATACGACGAAGTGGGAGGATCTTGTCGTATTCCGTTTTTACCGCAACACGGGGTCTACCGGCGAATTGTACATCCGCGATTTTCACGGCCGCATACGCGATCTAAAAGCAGGGCGCGGTATTTGCATCACTGCGGGAACGTATTCCGACGATGCCAGAAAGTATATCGAAGGCCGCCCCATCGATTTGGTCGACAAAAGCAATTTACTGAAAGTGTTTAAAAAACTGTAGCGCGGCTATTTGTCCAATATGGTAATTTCAACTCGTCTGTTGCGCGCTTTACCTTTTTCGGTTGTGTTCGGCGCAACGGGAACTTGAGCGCCGAACCCCTTGGTAAACATGCGTTCGCGGCTTTTTACCCCCGTTTCGGCAAGGTAATCGGCAACGGCTCCTGCGCGCTGCTCGGACAATCTTTGCCGCCCGGCCGCAGTTCCCGCAAGGGCGGTATGTCCGCTGATGAGTAAATCGTATTCGGGAAAATCCGCGAGAATCTCGCTTATTTTGCGCAGTTTCGCCGCTTCTTTTTCGGTCAAGACGGCCGACTCGGCTTCAAACTGAATGTTTTCCAAACTGATGGTGATGCCTTTTTCCGCGGCGCGTACTTCGGTGTCTTCTATGCCCATTTCGCGTATTTTCTCTTGAATCCGTTCCGCCGTGCCGCTTTCCGTCAAATTTTCGAGCGTTTCCGTTTTGGCTTGCGCTTTTCCCGTAAATTCCAGTTTGTCTCCGGCAATCGTTTCGATTACAATACGAAAGCGCTCATGATAATGATCCGGACAACCGCGTTCGTTATCCCAATAGAGCGTTTGTTCCGAATGTCCCGTAGTGGTACGCGGAAGATTGCGCGTGCTTCCGGCGCTCAGAGGAGATTCAAAAAACAGGTTGTATGTAACCGAAATAACGTGAAGCGTTTTGCCGTTTACCTGTTCGGTTCCTTTGTAGGTGTAGGCGGCGGTAAACGGAACCTTAAAAGGTTTTTGCAAACCGAAATTCACGCGTAAATCGTGGGCTTCTTCTCCTGCCGCCGTCCACGTGTCGCCGACCTGCACGTCTTTTCCCGTAAAAACCGGAACGTCGCGCACAACCGGCATAAAGGCGTCTTCGGCAATGCGGTATTGCCCCAGCCTGCCGCGGTTAAAAAAGCTTTCGTACTCTTCGCCCCACACATAGCGCGGCGCTTCGCCCTTCCGTGCCGAATTTTCGGTTGTCATAAAGTGCGCTTCGATATCCGCCGAACCGTCGTCGTAGGTTTTTTTTTCCGTTACCGATATGCGGTTTACAATAAACGCATCGGCTATTTTTTTCCCGTTAAGCAATACTTCTTCAGTTACGGTGGATAAAATGCGGTAAGAATGCCCCGCTTTATATTTGAATGCAAAATTTTCGGCAAGGGACGGTATTGTGCCCGCATAGAAAAAAGCTGCGGATAAAATCAACGCTACGGTACACTTGACTGCTTTGTACATTGAAAAAACCTCCGAAACCTGTTATACCGTTTATATGATCATCGACAATAAATATACCATACCGTATGCAATACCGTCTATCCACGTTGACGGAAAATGCCGCTGTACGGCGCTCGCCTTTGTGAGTTTGGCACAGGAACTTGCCGCTTTGCATTACAGTTCCGCCGGACTTTCCATTCCGCACTTACAGCAAATGGGGCTGACATGGGTAATCAGCAAGCAGCATTTTGAAATCCGCGAGTATCCGTTATGGCTCGATGAATTGATTTTGCAAACGTGGGCGCAAAAGCCGAAGGGATTGTTTTGCTTCCGCGATTTTGAATACGGATACGCTGCAGGAGGAAAAAAAACGTCAATAGATGCGGCCTTTACCGAAAAAAAAGCGTACGAAATCGCATCGGCACAAGCCGGAGCCCTGCCTCCTTCTTCCGTAAACGAAGGCATATGCGGCCGCTCGTGCGTGCGCGCAACATCCTGCTGGATTATACTGGACAGCGCAAGCGGGCGCTTGGTTAAACCCGACGAAAAAACAATGGGCGGCTTGGAGTTTCACGATGAGCGTATGCAGGACGACGTGCTTATTAAAATCCGGCTTGCCGACACGTGGGATATAGAAGAGCGTTTTTCGCCTACGCTTTTGGACATAGATTTGAATTCGCATGTGAATAATTTGAATTATGTGCGCTGGATTCTTTCGTTTATGAGCGCGTCTTTTTGCCGCGGAAAACTGCTGCGCACCTTGGATACGAATTTTATGTCGTCCGCCGTTTACGGTGAAAAATTGATATGCCGGTGCGCACAAACGGATGAGCATACCTGCGTTCATTCCATAGTGCGGGAAAGCGACGGAAGCGATGTGTTCCGCGCCCGAAGCGAGTGGGCGGACGAAACTCTTTTGTCGCGGGATTTAAAAATCAAAGGCGATATGTAAGCGTATACGGCATAAGGGTAGCCGGTCTACCACTACAATGGTAGCCGCCGCCCCAACAT
>CAUTRX010000039.1:0-7090 GCA_963540775.1 uncultured Treponema sp.
TACGGCTACCCGTGTACGGCAAAATCATAAAGAAGCCGCTTCTTTCGGGTGAAGGAAGGTACTTCCTCTGCCCGAAGGAACTGTCTTCCTTCGGGCGAGGGACCTTGCTTCCTTCGGGTGAGGGAGGTGATCCTTCCGAGCGGGCGGGTATCCCGCGTTCGGTTTTACCGGAACAGGTTACCTTGAAATGCTCATGTGCCGCCCTCGTGTTTCAATCCGGGAGTGTTACAACACAACTGCTTGCACACAGTCTTTTTTTTCGGTACACTGGTGCTATGAATAAAGCGCTTCAAACGCTGAAAGAACGGGGGTTTTTTCAGCAATGTACCGACACCGAAAAGCTTTCGGAACGTATGGATAAGGGGCCGGTTACTTTTTACGTGGGAACCGATCCGACGGCGGGTAGTTTGCATATCGGCCATTTGGTGCCGCAGTTTGCGTTGCGGCATTTACGAAAGGCGGGGCACATCGGCATTTCGCTCATCGGCGGCGGTACCGGCCGTATCGGTGACCCCTCGGGCAAAACCGAAATGCGTAAAATGCTTACGTATGAACAGCTGAACGAAAATGTCGAAAAAATAAAAGAACAGCTGAACCGCTTTATCGGTTTTGACGGAAAAACCGCTTTTCCCGAAAATAACGAAGAATGGCTTGCAAACTTGAATTATATAGATTTTTTGCGCGATATCGGTTCGTGTTTTTCGGTAAATAAAATGCTCACCTACGAAGCATATAAAAAGCGCATGGAAACGGGGCTTTCGTTTCTTGAATTTAACTATCAGCTTTTGCAAAGCTACGACTTTTTAATGCTCAATATGCGTCACAATTGCACCCTTCAAATAGGCGGGGACGACCAGTGGGGCAATATAGTCGCCGGTGTCGATTTGGTTCGGCGCAAAACGGGAAAGGAAGTATTCGGTTTGACTTTTCCGCTTATTACGCGCAGCGACGGCAAAAAGATGGGTAAAAGCGAAAAAGGCGCTTTGTTTTTGGATAAAACGCTTACTCCCGTGTTCGATTTTTTTCAATATTGGCGCAATGTTGCCGACGCCGACGTGCGCAAATTTATGCTGTTGTTTACTTTTTTGCCGATTGATAAAATCGACAGTCTGTGTGCCGGAGACATAAACAGGGCAAAAGAGCGCCTTGCGTGGGAAGTTACTAAAGAAATTCACGGTAAAGAAGAAGCCGACACTGCTTTAGCCGGCGCCAAAGCAGCCTTTGCAGGCGGCGCTGACAAAGAAGCGATGCCGACCGTACAGATAGCGCGTTCCGTTTTTGAAAACGGTATCGGCATTATCGATTTGTTTAGTACGGCGGGCTTGGGCGGCTCAAAAAGCGATATCCGCCGCCTTATAGAGCAGGGCGGAGCTGTCGTAAACGGAAAAACCGTACACGACCTAAAAGCCGTTGTAAGTTTAAAAGATGCCGACGAGTCGGGCGAATTTGTATTGCGTGCCGGTAAAAAAAAGTTTGTGCGCGCCGTGCCGCTTTAAAACCTTTGTTCTACCTGTGCACATAGTGCTTTATATATCCGTGTGCGGTGTATCCGCGCCGGAATGCACCGAATCGGAGGATAGGTGCGTCGAAAAAAAAGTCTTTTTCGGCCGCGCCGCTTTAAAGCGTATAAAAAAGAAAAGGCCGCACAAAAAAAGCACTAAAGAAACGAGGTTTAAAGCGGATAGCAATAGGGCGCTTATATAGCCGTTTTTATGCAAAATGCCCGAAGCCGCCGCTAAAATCACAGCAAGCGGAGCGTTGAGCGACATTAGCGCATTTTTTTTGCGCATTGCCGCACGGCTTTGCTCCGTACCGGCAAAAATGCGGCGGAAAAAGTTTTTTATCTTTGCTGCAATGCGGCGGAAAAAGCCCGGATTTTGCAGTTTTTTAAGCACTTCGTACCCTTCAAGCAATTCTTCATGCGTAAAATTCGAACGCTGAATGTTTTCTTCCAATTCAAGTGCGACACGAGCCGCTTTATCTTCCGTATCGACGACGGTTGCCGGAATGCTTGACCAGCCGAGTGTTTTTGCCGCCTGTAATCGCCTAAAACCCGCGATCAATACGCAATCGGTGTCGATAACTATGGGGTTTAAAAGCCCGTATATCCGCATACTTTCGGCAAGTTCGTCTATGCCGCCGTTGTTTTTGCGAATCCGTTTTTTTACTTTAATGTCTTCAATCCGTACCGTCATTGCCGTACCCGTTTATGTTGTACAAAAAACGTGCGCCCCGTGCCGTTTAATCAAAAAGGCTGTTTCGGTCGGGCAGTTTTTCGCTGTCGTTTTGAGCTTCGTCCGTGCCGGGCGCCGCATTCTCTGAAGGAATGTCGGCTTTCGTTCTTTTACCTTTTTTTGCGGGCTTTTTCTCGGCGGTGCTATCTTCATCTTCCAAAAATGAAAGGTCGAGCGTCAAACCTTCGGCATCGTCGACGTTTTCGCCGGAAACGCCGCTCATAAAATATTCGGAAAGAAGTCGTGAAGCGCCGAGTGTTTCTCCCTGTTTGTTTGTGTGCAGTTCGCAAATGGCGGTGGGTTGGGTTCCTTCCAAAAATACCTTGCTAATCCGGTTGTTGCCGCACTCGGAAGATAAAACGTTTCCCGATACCGAACAAACGGTCGCTTCGACAATTCCCGTCGACGGTTTTGCAAAGGCTTTGTACGGATGTCCTTCGTGGGCGACTCTCATAAAATCGCTCCATGCAGGACCTGCCAACGAAGAGCCGGTGAGCGACACTCCCATGGATTCGCCCTTTGCATCAAAGCCGAACCAAAAGGCCGCCGTGTAATAGGGCGTAAAACCGATTGCCCATGCATCGGACCAGTTTTGAGTCGTTCCCGTTTTTCCGGCAGCCGGGATTGTGTATGTTTTTCCGTTTTCGTCTTTAAATTGAAATTTGCGTGTCCAATCCGACGCGGGCGCCAAAGTACCTGCAGGATGCGACACGGTGTTCCTCAAAAGGTCGGTCATAACATATGCGGTTTGCGGGCTTATAATTTGGACGGCTTGCCCTTTTTGCTGCTGTGCAATCCGTATATCTTTTTCCGGTGTCAATACGGTTTTGCCGTTTCTGTCTTCAACCGAGCGTATTGCCATGGGAATAACTTCTTTGCCTTCATTTGCAAAGACGGCAAACGCCCGCGCCATTTCGACCGGACGCACGGAACAAACTCCCAAACCCAGCGGATACACACGTTCAAAGTTCCGTTCGGCAAGTTCTTCGCGCTTTAAGCCCAATAAGGCGGCGGCTTGATTGATTGCCGCATCAAAACCGATTTCCTGCAGTATTTTGATTGAAGGAACGTTAAGCGATCTGGTCAGCGCGTACCACAACTGCACGGAACCGTACCATGCGCCCTTGTAATTTTGCGGAATGTATATCGTTCCGTCATCTTTTTTAAATACGGTCGGTACGTCATACAAAAGAGACGTCTGTGTGAATTTTTTTGAATCTATAGCTGCCGTATAGTACAGCGGTTTAAAGGAACTTCCCGGCTGAAGTTTCGCCTGCACTGCGCGTATGAATTGATTGTCCTGTCCGTATTCGCTTCCGCCGACCATCGCTGTAATGTAGCCGGTGGAATTTTCAAGGGCGATCATGGTTCCTTCAATTTTACGCTTTTTTCTCGCTTCGCCTGCGAGCGTATGTGCGCGGTGTACAATATCGGTTTTTACTCGCTCCATACCGAACATCAGCGACAATACGTCCAAAGCGGGATTTATATCGTTTTCGAATGCCGCCATAGTAATCACTTCATTGCGCTGTTCGGAAATCTTTAATTGCGGAATATCGAACACCAGCGACAACAATTCGGTCATGGGGATATAGATTGCCCCTTCGCCCGATTTACGCACAGTGGCGCTTATTTCCCGGTAGCGCTTGTTGGCGTGCGCAATAGTGCGCTGCATGATATCTTGGGCGGCAAGCTGCTGCTTCATATTCATCGTGGTGTGCACGGTATATCCGCCGGTGTATACATCCATTTTGCCGTACATTATTTTTTCAAGTTCTTTGCGCACGAATTCGCTGAACCAGCGCGCCTTGTCTTCGCGCATATAATAGGCGGATGAACTGATGCGCGTATAATCGAAATTGTTCCAAAAATCTTCAAAACTGCGTTCGGCTTCTTCTTTGGACAAAAAGCCCGAAGCGGCCATTTTATTCAATACGTATTTTTGTCTGTCCATTGCGCGGTTGGGCTGTTCAAAAGGATTGTAGTGTCCCGGATTGGATAATTGAATGACGAGTATGGCAGCTTCCGCCGGCGTTATTTCGCGCGCGCTGTGTCCGAAATAATATTTTGACGCCGCATTAACCCCGTAGGTACCGCCGCCCAAGTAAACCTTGTTCAAATACAGTTCCAGAATTTCCTGTTTGGAATAGCGGCGCTCCATTTGAATGGCCCACCACAATTCTTTAATTTTGCGTGTTACTGATATTTCTGCGCGGTCGAGATACAGGGTGCCGGCTATTTGCTGGGTGAGCGTACTGCCGCCTCCCATCGGCCGGCGCAGCAACTGTCCGATAACGGCACGCACAATTGCTTTTATACTGAAACCCGAATGTTTAAAGAAAATGTTGTCTTCGCGCGTTAAAAGGGCATCGATAAGATGTTGGGGCAATTCGTCCAGTGTGATAATTTCGCGCTTTTCGTCGGAAGCGAATTCTGTAATAAGCTCGCCGTTTATATCCAGCAGTTTGGTCGGTAAGGCGCTTGTAAATTCGGTAAAATGCTCGTTATTTTTAAGATTGCGGGTTTTTCCCAAAAGAATGCCGGTTGCAACACCCGATAAAAGCGCACATGCCGAAACAAAGATACAGATAACGGTGATTTTGCTACGTTTTTTCCCCATACCGACAGAGTAGTAAACGGAAGGCTTTTTGTCAAGCTGAGCATTCCGAGTCTGAATGGGAGGGCAATTAGCCGCGCGGACAAAAAAAAGGCCGGCTTGTGTGCCGGCCATGCCATCAAGGCAATCGGATGAACAATGGGTGGGAGGGGATTTGTCCATCCGACATTTATAATATCGGCGCTAATCGGCAAATCTTTAATATTATTGTTCGGCTATGGTTACGTCAAAAGATACGGAAACTTTGTAAGAACGGCCTTTTTCGGCTTCCAACACGCGCACCGATTCGTAATCGCCGATGGAAAAGCGTAGTTGACGGGACCCGGGTTCCATAATTACGGGCTTGGAATAATCTTTAATTTCGGTATTATCAATAAAAAAGCGCGTGTTTTTCGGTGCGGAAAGGTAGAGCAGGGGAACAATGTCTTGCAGCTGTATTTCTACGACCGAAGTTTTAGCTTGTTCTATGGAAAAGCTGCGCACTTCGTTCCGGTAGTGTTCGGACACGAGGCTGAGCCGGTGCATTCCCGCTTCCAAAAGCAGCGGAGTTTGGGTAAAATCAACCTTTTTTTCGTCTATAAACAGCAAAACTTCTTTGGCTTCTTTTTGGGATCCGTTACGTTCCGCCGGATATAAAACGCGTAAATCAAGCCACCCCCGATTCATTAAAACGGGCTTTATATTCACGGAAAAAACGGCATCCGCCAATTCCGCAGGCGCTCCTTTCATAACCAGCTGCAGTCTGAAAAACAGGGTCTTTACGGGAGCGGAAAACAAAGCCGGCATAAGCACGGTGTACGGGTCGCTTTTTATTGTATGTTTTTTGATAAGGGGGATTTTAATATTGCAGCTGAGGCTTTCGGGAAAAGTGTTTATCGACAATCGTTTGCCCGAATAGTCGATGCGTCCGGCTTCGGGCTGCGGGGTTATGTCGTCGTACAATGCATAGGCAATCGCGTTGCCGTATTCGGCAACTATCGGCGGAATTTTTATTTCCAGTTCAACGCCTTGCAAAAGGGGGCCGGTTTCGGAAATCTGCAATACCAGTGCATCGTTTACTTCCAAGTCGGCGTGAACGCTGCCCGATTTTAAAGGCAGAGATTTGATGACGGTTTTGTGCACTCTGAAGTTTTCCGTAAAGCCGCATACGAATATATGTAAGGCACACAGTAGCGTTGCAATTCGTTTATACTTCATAGCAGTACTTTTTCGGATCCGATTATTCATCATTCCCGTAAAAATCTTCTTACCAGCGATGAGGGATCCTTCGCTTTACCTCCAACCCGTATTTCAAAATGTAAATGGGGACCGGTAGACATTCCGGTACTTCCCACTATACCTATTTGCCCGCCGCGCTGCACCGCCGCATCTTTTTCTATAAGAATTTTTTGCAAATGGGCGTACAAACTTTGAGTGTTGTTACCGTGCTGCAAAATAATATAGTTGCCGTAACGCTCGTTTGTGCCGGTAAACGCCACTGTGCCGGATTTACATGAAACAACGGGAGTTCCCGCGGGCGCGGCAATATCTATGCCGTTATGGAACGTTTGTCTGCCCGTTATCGGGTGTGTTCTCATACCGAAAGAAGAAGATATAACCCCTTTTTCCAAGGGTGATATCATACTCGAATCGGCGAAAAAAAAGCGCTCCGTAGGATTCAACCGCTTATCCGGAATAAAAGCATACCGTTTATTATTTACACTGAACGCTACATATGCCTGTGTTTCAGGATAACGGGTTTTTAAAATAAACTCAAGCGGCGTAACGGGATTTTCCGCAATAAACAGACCGGGGCAGGTACAAAGGTATAAATCCCGTCCGTTAAGGGGGGAATCGATAAATTCCAGATTGTTTATCAGCGCGATTGTTTCGTACGGAATATTGCAGCGTGCGGCTATACTTAAAAGATCATCGTCGGCCTTAGCCCGGTATGTGTATAACAGCGCCTGTACATCGTCGCCGCGTGCGATCGTTTTGTAACTTTCCCGCACGTCTTTACTGTATTGTTTAAAAAGCGCATCGGATGTATGCAGTTTTTCCATACGCGGGTAAGCCGTTTTCGCCTCCTGTGCATATACGGCGGCGGCGCTTTGCAGCCGGTACAAAATCGTGACTGACAGCATAATCAAAAAAATAGCGGAAAAATCCGTTTTTTTCATTTTTTTGTCCGTAATTCGATTTTCGATTTTGCTTTCAAAATAAATACGGTGATGAGTGCGAATGCGAAAACCGTCAAAAC
>CAUTRX010000040.1:0-7012 GCA_963540775.1 uncultured Treponema sp.
TAAAAAGCGTCGAATTCGTTACGCGCAATGCCGACGAAAAAACCGTGCTTTTGTCTATGGAAGAATCCATACGCGAAGAGCTGAATGTAAAAAAAGTTGTCTTTCACGAGCGTGAAGACGAATTGGTCGAGTACCGCGCAAAAGCGAATTTCCGTACCCTCGGTAAAGAGCTGGGGTCCCTTATGAAGTCGGCGTCCGCCATTATTGCAAACCTCGAACAGCAGGCGATTCAATCGGTGCTTGACGGAGCCGTTCTCAGTATCGATGTCGAAGGCAAAACGATTGAATTGACTCAAGACAAGATAATTGTCGAACGCCTCGAAAAATCAAGCTTAAAGGTGGTAAACGAGGGGACGTTGACGGTTGCCCTCGATTCGGAAATCACCGAAGAATTAAAGCTTGAAGGTTATGTGCGCGATTTGGTGCGCGGCGTTCAAAACCTGCGCAAAGAATGCGGCTTAAACGTTACCGACCGATTAAAACTTTCGGTATGCTGTGCCTCCGATGCCGACCCCGGCGGAGATTTGCGCAAAGCTTTTAAACTGTTTACGGACTACATTATGAGCGAAACCCTTTCAACGGATGCGGCTTGGATGGAAGATGTCGCTTCCGGTAAAAACTCGGCTTCAATTGAAGCAGGCGATCTTGTATGGATGGCTGCCCTTGAAAAAGTATAAGATACAAAAAGGGGCATTTGCTGCCGCTTTGTCGCTTTGCGTAATGGCGAGTCTTTTTTTTGCATCCTGTAAAACGCCGCCCGTGCCGCGGGACGATTTTGATTTTTTTACGCTTTTCGATGCGGATGCCGATCTTTATTTGTACATCCCCGTTGCGGGAAACGAAAGCTTTGTCCACACGCTTATACAATCGTGGCCTGTGGGGCATGCTTCCGAATCGCAAACCGATGAGCTTTTAAAACGTACAGCTTCGGTGTATGCGGCGGTTTTTACCGACAAGCGCAGAAAAAGTACACACCCTGCCGATATTCAGCTTGTGCTGTGCGGCAATTACCCCGAATTCTTTTTTAATGCCGCATTGACGCAAAAAAGAGGCTGGCAATCAGTATCGGAAGCGGACGATCACATGCTTTATAAGCGTAAAAAAAACGCACATAATTTTGAAGTCGCTGTCGCAGGCGGTACGGTATTGTTTGTTTCGAACAGAAATGTTTTTTCCATGCAAAAAAAATATGCGCAATACCGCATTTCGGGTATTCCGTCTGTCAATTGGCCGGTTTTGAATATGAACGGCGGAATTCCCGTACGCTCTCTTATGTACAGTGATGAAAAAGCGTGCATATACATACCGCAAGCCGGCGTTCTGCTTCCGAAAATGGCCGGTTCTCCGCTTGAACTTGCCATCGACTATGCTGTCGGAACCGTACAACCTTACAAAGACGATCAAGTGATTGTGCATGTAAAACTCCAAATGAGCGATGAACGCGCTTTAAAAATTGCCGAAAAGCTGTTCCGCTTTGCCGTGCTGGGGACGAGTATTGTCGCCAAACGGGGAGAGGGAACTGTATTGATTTTAGAGAATCTTGTTATAGCGCCGCCTAGGTTGGCGGGGTTTCAAGTGAAAAAATAATCGGGAGAATCTTATGAAATCGACTGTGATATTAAAAGCGGAAGCTTTGGACGGTTATTTGACCGAAAAAGATCAGGATTTTTTGGCGCAAATGGACGCGATGTATAAACGCGCGATGAACTCTTTCAGCCTTATTTCCGCCGGCGGTTTCAGTTCGTCGATTGCAAACGAAGAAAAAAAGATTATAGATGTATTTAACGAAATGGGGCACTTAATGCAGGAAATCTGTAAAGAAGTGCCGGCTTTAAAAGTCTTTTCGTTTGCAACAGAACGTTCAGCCCATGCCGAAGCTTCCCGCGTTATCGCAAAACTGCGCGATATACGCACGGGGCACAACGAGTTTGTATACTATTGCCAAAGGGCATACGAAATGCTGTTCCGCATGGCCTTTGCCGGAAACCAAACCGACAATAAAAATTACCTTGTTGTAAAAACGCCGGTTACTGTTCCCGTGCAAAACTATTCCGTGCATAAAATTCCCGACATCGACTTTAAAATCGAAAACACGGTTATGTGCGTTATGCTGCGCGGTGCTCTTCTTCCTTCGATGATTATATCGAAAGAAATTGAAGAATATTCTTCGCACGGCTATGTAACGCCCTTTGCTCTGTTTAAAATCAAGCGCGACGATTCGAAAATGGAATCGGATATGGAATATATACTCGACTTGGAAAAATCCTTTTTTAATCTTTCCGAAATGGACGGAAAAGATCTTGTGTTTGCCGATCCGATGAATGCGACCGGCGGCTCTTTGGTTACGATTGTAAAATACCTTTTGGAACAGGGGGTAAAACCGCGCTCGATTTTGTTTTTTAACGTTATTGCCGCTCTTAAAGGCAGTTTGCGTGTGGTGCGAGCTTTGGATAACTGTACTTGCTATACTCTGTGGATGGATCCCGTTTTAAATGACGCCGCCTATATTATGCCCGGCTTGGGCGATGCCGGTGACCGCTTAAACGGTGTCGATGCCGAATCTTCCCCGCGCAATATTATTCAACTTATCGCCGATTACGGCTCGAATATTTCAGGATTGTACCGTTCGCAGCTGCGTAAAATCGAACAAACCGTTTTGGGACATTAACCGCCGTGCGCCGCCGTTTGCCTTCGTTTTTCTTTTTAATTTTGCCGCTTGTGCCGATACCGGTGCTCACACTTGTGTCGGTTTTTGCGCTTGTTTCCTGCGTTTCCGCCGGAGGTACAAAGTCGCTTGCGCACTCATCGAATATTGTTGAAGATTTGGGACGCGAGTACTACCTTTTGGCGGACGCCTATGCCGAACTGAAAAAATACGACAAAGCGCTTGAACTCTATCAAAAGGCTTCGCGCACGGGCGTAAAAGGCGAGCGGGAACTTTCATTCAAAATAGCCCGCACCGCTGCCCTTGCAAAAGATTGGAATACCGCTTTAAAAGAATACGGCTTTTTACTCGAAAAAGATACGGGCAATCTTCTTTTAAAAAAATCGATTGCCTGGATTTACGGTCAAAAAGGCGATTTGAAAAAAGCCGAAACCGAATACGAAGCTTTATATGAGGCGCACTCATACGATAAAGATGTATGCACAAACTATATTCTGGTGTTGCACGCCCTTAAAAAAGACGAACGAGCGCGCACCGTTTTTTTGTCTTACGCCGAACTGTACCCCGATGCCTCCAACATTGCCGAACTGGAAAAACTCTTTACGGTCACAAAATCCGGGGAATAAAATCTACGGATACGAATGTTATATTTGATACGAATCTGCAACGTACTGACGGTATTTATCGGGATTTGCGCGGAAAGCTACAATGGGCATGTCCGTTTCGTCCACGGCCTTTTGCAGTGCGCGATCGGCTTCCGTTATAAGGCGGCTTCCGGGAATAAGACGCAGTGTCCGCGTGGAAATTCCCATTGCAAGTTTATTGTGGATGTTTTCCGATTCCAATAAGTCTTTTAATTGCGTATACATGGATTCAGCCAATATCATTGTCTGATCGAGATTTATATTCAGCAAAATGCCCGCAAAGCCGTCTTTTTTGTATTCGAATACAAAATCTTTAAATTTAAAAAAATCCAAAAGTACTGCCGCCGTTTTTTTGAGCATCAGCATATTGTTTTCAATACCTTCTATGCGCAAAAGCACTAAGGCTAAATCCTGTTCCGATGAGGCGGCCCGTACCAGCTCGGAATCGAGACGGGGTTCCATATACGATTCCCAGCCGACCCCTGTCGCGGGCGAAAATAAACCCGCAGGATCGTCAATACGGTCGGTACTTTCTTCGATGTAGCCCATAGTGCTATTTTCAAAAGCCGGCTCCTCGGCTTCCGGCAGGCGCACTTGTTCTTCTTCAAAGTCTGATTTTTTCTCCGTGCCGGCAGTATCGGCGGCTGCGGAAAAATCCGTTTGTAACGAAAAATCATCAACCGGAGTACTGTCAAAGTCGTATTTGGAATTGAATTGTTCAAAATCATATTCCGTAGGAATGTCCGCTTCGGAAAAATCAAAATCGGTTTTGCCGTCGGTTTGAATATTCTGCGCTTCGACCTTTTCAGTCGGGACGTTTTCAAAATCCGAAGAAAAATCGGTATCGGCTTTATCCGACATCTTGTCGTTCCGTTCAGCTGCGGCTTTTTTTTCAAGGCAGATTAGTACGATGAAAACCGTAAGCGTACAGCACAGTATAATCATAAAAGAAAGCCGCGCAGGATAGTAAATGTCTTCGGGCTGTAATGTGTATACCGCAGCGGTAAGCACCGTATTTATGCCTGCAGTCCGCGGCAGTGAAGTGCTGAATATTTTTATAAAGGGAGAAGCGGTTTTTACCGAGGGGGTGCCCGTGTCGTCAAGTGCGATAAGCGGCGAAACGGAAGGGTAGGCAAAAAGAACGTTTTTACCGGAAGAAATGAGCAGTGCCGCGATACGGGGATTGCTCAACGCTTTGTTTTGAAATTCCTTTGCGGATTCGGCATCCATATTAAAGAAAAGCGCACTGTTAAGAGTTTCGGTAATGTATTCAAAATCGTCTTCCGCACGGACAGGGCCCTTTTCCAAACCGTTTAAAATCGATACGATAAAGTATACTGCAGCCAGTGTAAATGCCGATAAAATTACGCCGGCGAATATGTTTATTCCTCTTTTACTTCCACCCATATAATTTCCCCGTCGGTTGTATCCGTAATCCGTTTTAGATACAACCGGTCATTTAACTTAATTTATTATAGCAGTTTACGACAGCATTGTACAGACGTTTTTTGAATTTGAATGCATATTTCTTCCGCGGTTTTTTTCAAATCAAAACGGCCCTCACGGCGCGTGTACCATGCCGCATAGGGTAATAGGGAATTCTTTACCGATTGAAAAATGCGGTTATCCGTCTCACTGCCGCCGATTTTTTTTAATTCGGTTTTATAAAACCGTAAAAAATCATCGAAGTTGAAATCACTTGCACCGCCTTCATATGTGAACGCCGTTTCCGTTTTTTCTTGACGGGCTTCGCGTGCCGTATGAGCGCGGACGCATTGTGCAAAAGGAATGATGTGCGGATTTTCGGCACATACTTTTTCAAAAGAAGCGCGGTAACTTTTAAGAAGGGCGGTGGTAAAACCCTTGTCCGGGTTTTCAGGGTCGACGCTTTCAAGTTCTTTTGCGTACATAAGTGCGCAAAAAAGGTGTTCAAGCGGACGGAGTCTCGTGTTTTGCATGCCGAACGTACGGTCAAAGTATGATCCTTTGGTGTAAGCCTTTCCATGTATGTAGCAAAAATCGGTACCGCCTGAGCAGATGTTGTTAAATCCGGCTTTTAAAGCGAAATTCAAAGCCGCTGATGCAACGGTTCCCGCACCGCTGTCAAAAAACGGAAAGAGATTTGCCTGTGTTTTTTTTGCAGCGCTACCGTGATGCCAAACTTCGGCTAAAGTACACAGCGGATGGCCGCCTTTAAAGAATAAAATACGCGCTCCGCGCAAAAAAGCGGTGCGTGCAAAAACGGGGGACGAACACAAATCGCAGATAAAGAGTGTGTGCTTTTCTATGTGCGTATGCAAGTGACGCAGTGAAAAAAGCTGGGGGTCTATCGTTATTACCGCATCGGCTTTGATATTTTGCGCATTTAAAGCGGGAAAAGCGGTATCGGTTGCTATGACGTAGTAGGAATTTCTGTTTTGCCGCAATGTGTCGAAGCATGATTCCAAACCCGGCCCTGCGCCGGCGACAAAGGCGGTTTTTTCCGTAGGAAATGTGCTGGCGGAAAAATCGATGCGCATATCACGCGCAAGTTCGGTATAAAGCTGTAAATTTTTTAAAATATTGGTGTGCCATATTTTTCCGAAGTGTGCTTGGGTGGAAATATCTGCCGCTATGTCATGCAGCGCCGTATCGACGGTATTTTTTATATATGCGAATAATTCCGGCTGCGCCTCCGCCCATGTCCGAAGCGGGAATAAACAAAAATTGCCGTGTTCGGGCGGAAAATATCGCTTGGCTAAAAAAACGTGCACGTTTTCGGCTGTGCATATTTCGATATTTTTATTGATTTTTACATGCGGATTTTTTACGATAAAATCAACTGAGGCGCCGTTTGCTTCGACAACGGCAATACGGCGGTGAGGATATTTTTCGGCCAGCGCGTTTATGTGCAAAACCGGGCCGAGCCCTGCAATCAATATAAAACCTGCAGTGCGAAATACGTCCAGATTTGCAAAATTGTCGGCTTCTTTTTCCGGGTTGTACAAAGAGGCCGAAACTTTACCGTTTGTATAGCGGGGCAGCTGTACGCCCGTTTTCGATTCAGCCCAATCGGTGTAGCAGGATGTTTGGCAAAAACTCATGTACACAGCTTAAACAGTTCTTCAAATGTATGCAAGAGTGCATCGTCGCGTTTTGTTTTAAATTCCTGTGAATCGGGATATTTAAGCGATAAAAGATGTTCGGCCGGCACACAATTTTCGTACCATATTTTTTTTTCGCCAGGCGCCTCTGTTCGGAAAATGCCGTCTTTTTGTGCGGATAAAAAAGCGCGCACTTTTTTTTTGTTTTCTTCGCTTTTTTTTATTTTTGTTTCGCGTATGACAGGCGATGCGGATTGTGTGTCGCAAACCGAGGGCGCATCGGTATACGAGCATATGTCGCGTATCGCGCCGAGTGTATTTTTGTAGGGGGTGCGCGACAGGCGGAATATGCGCTGTGAAAAATCCGCGCTTTGCGCGGCAAACCAATTGCGGTATATTTGCAAAGCCGGAGCTTCCGGAGTGTAACAGCGCGTTGTTGCCGGTTTTAAACGATTGTCTTTAAGACTGTCGGTTTGTTCAAGTGCATTCGGTTGCGTGTGGCTGTATCCTTTTCCGTTTTCAAGATCCAAGCCGCAAAAATAAATCGGTCCGTTTGTAATGGAAAGGGCAAAGTTCGCAGCCGTTCCGCTGACAGTTCCGTTACGCAAAGCCCGTACCGA
>CAUTRX010000041.1:0-6979 GCA_963540775.1 uncultured Treponema sp.
GCGGCATATTACGGCGTAAATTTATTTGCGCTGCCCGGACTTGCTTTTCCGCCTTTTTTACCGCTCAAAACTTTCCAATCTGCAGCCTTTGCCGCAAACGGAGCGCTTTGTCCGTTTTTAAAGGCAGCGGCAAGTTCCGCTACATTCAAGCGGCTCAATGCCCGAATCTTAGCATTGCCGCCGGGCATGGAGATTGCATGTTCGGGAAGGGCGCCTTCAATCCAAATCCCGCTTTCAAAAGCGTCGGCAGCATATTCGCTCATAAGCGGCTTTGCCCATGCGGATTTTTCGGGACGGCTGTATAAAACGGCATCGGCAATTTCGCCGCCGGGACGTGTACGTAACAGCAGTACGTCATCTTTTCCGAAACGTGTTTTTGCAGGATCGCCTTTTTCATTCCAAATGTCGCGGGCGGTCGGATTTGAATAGACGGTTGACGAAAGCGCAAGATTATCGCCCGTTTCACTGACAGCGCCTTCCGCAATAACGCGCATATGTACGGTTACAAACGAACCCGCTCGCACTTCGGCGGCAGGCAGCACAAAATCCGCCAAACTGCCGTCATAAGCGCTTTGTATAACCATACCGCCGATGTTTCCGTCTTCCAAAATATACAGCTCCGCAAATTCGGCTTTCGATTTCTTTTTGTCTTTTGCAGTCGATTGTTCGGGACCGATTTCCGAAAAAATCGCAGCCGGAACACGTTCATTGTAACCGTAAAAATCCAAATCGAACCGCAGAGAACTGCCGCCTGCATCCTTCACCGTCCCGCTGAGAAGATAAGACAAACCGACGGGAACGGCTTCGGAAAAAGTCAGCAGATAGGCGGCCGCTTCGTTATCCGTTTTACCGCCGTCCTGCCCGGCATGTGCAGCCGGAACGGCAGTGACCGTAAAAGTGCCGCCGTCTTTTTCGACACGCGTACATTCCAACGCGGAAAAAGAAACGGGCTTTGAAAAACGCATAACCGCCGCAGTTTCTCCTGTCAGCACAAAATCCTTCAATACGGGCGCGCTGTAATCGCCTGTCAAAAAAACGAGCTGTCCGCTTTCCAGTTTGCAGGATGCAGCGGCGGACAAAAGTGAAACCGCCGCAAGCAAAACCGCAGCAATCGGTCTGATATATTTTTTTGTCATCGTCATTCCTCCTGCACATATTAGTGGCGTACATGTGCATTTTTCAGCAGATATTCCGAAAAAAGACACAAAAACAATACTTGAAAACCCGCAGCTTTTTTGTTACAGTATGCGTCAGTTGACATATTTTGGAGACATACTATGGAACAAAAAGAAAAAACCGGTACCCTGTCTTATATTATAATGGCTGTTGCAGCATTTATGGCCGTATGGTTGGAAGTGATAATAGTCCTGCTTGAACCTTTTATATACGGCAAAAACGTGGAATTTTCCGATTGGACAATCATTCTGCACTGGATTTTAACATGTGCAGCGTGGAGTACCGCTGCATTTTTTTTGTTAAAATATGCAATCACGTACTGCGGCTTTAAACTGAAAGAAAGCACGGAAAATCCGATCTTATGGCGCCTGCTTATCATTGCAGTTCTTTTCAGTCTCTCCGCTTTTATATCGTATAAAACGTGGAACGGTTTTAAAATCCTGATTGAATTTAAAAATCTGGGGATACTTAAATTCTTTATACAGTCTTTGTACTATTTTATCGAGACGGCTCTTTTTGTATTGATTATCGCATTCGCCCAAAAAGCGTTCGAACTGCAATTTAAAACGGCAAAAGTGCCCTTCGGCGGCATTTTTTGCGCCGCAACATGGGGTCTTACACATATCGTTACGCAATCAAGTGTAGCCGTCGGATTATTGGCGGCTTCGGACGCCCTCTTTTTCGGAACGGTTTATCTGCTTTTAAATAAAGATTTTTTCAAAAGCCTGCCCGTTATCTTTTTGATGTTTGTTGTATAAATGTAAAAGAAGGCGCCTTACGTTTTTATTTTAAAATCAGCGTTTCGACCATGTAGCGGATGGACAGTCCCGAAACATCCGGCATTTTCTTTTCAACAACGAAAATCAGCTTTTTGCCGTCCGAAGAGCGCATAATTTTTTCAATCGTGTACTCGCTGATTCCGACGCGCTTTATGTCGGGATTTCCGGCTGTCTGTTTTGACAAAACGTTTCCGTCTTTATCTTTGCGCTCGACATTAATAAAAAACGACGACTTTGAAGAAGCGGTTTTTCCTCCGTACCACGGAACAAGATTGACGTAAAACCACACGGGACTTTCTTGTGTAGAACCTTCAAAATCGGTAAAAACAATCTGTTCGACGGAGGTTTTTTGACCGCTTTTTATATACAGCGTTTGGGCTAAATTTGCCGGCATAAGAGATTGATTTTTTATATAAGCGGCATTTTTTTCAAACAGCCGTTCGTACAGTACCGAACCGTTTATGCCCTCGGTTGCCGCCGAAGAAGGTATCGAAAAACACCCCGATTTTATATAAACGTTTTTTGCAATATCGACGCTGTATATTTCGGCAAAGCCGCGCCACGTTTTATCGACGGTACCGTGCTGTGCAAACATGTAAACACGTCCGTCTTTTGAAAATCCCATATCGACAAAGGCCGCCGCATCACCTGCTGCAAGAAGCGCACATACGCATACAAGCAAGAGCGCCGTAATAATCCTTTTTGTCATACAATCCCCCCGTACAAAAATCTATTATAAATATCGGTTTTTTAAATAAACGGCTTTACATAAATTTATTATACCGCTATGCTGAACGCATGACCTTAAATACGCGCAATAAACTGCTGTTATCTTTTTCGATTATAAGCGCTTTGTGTACCCTTTTTTTTATTACGGCGTTTGTACGGATTTTAGTGAAAAATCCCTACGGCATGAATTTCCGGCTTGCCCCGCCTGCGGCCGCCTCACCCTTGTCCGTACTTACCGCCCCCAATTATCTTGCAGCTTTTTGCGCTCTTTTCTTTTTTTCGCTGTTTGTTCCCGTAAGCGTTTTTTGCGTTTTTTTTCATTTCGAAAAAACGCAAAGTCTTGAAGTATTGTTTTTTTCGTCGGCTCTACTGGGATTTTTTTGCGAGTCGTTCAAAATGTGCATTCCGCTTTTCAATATAACGGCAGGGTATTCAACCTTTTTGCGCTTTATCGGGCAAGCATCGTTTTTCGGGCAAATGGAAATAGTGCTGACAATTATCATGCAAGCCGTTTTTGCCGGAGGAAGCGAAGGACGGGACGCCGACAGGTATTTACAGATTATCATTATCGCCGCTTTGATTTTTTCGACAATGGTGCCGCTGAACACTACCGTTTTTGAAAACTACATGAATATAAGTTACGGTTTTAAAGACTTGCTCGGCATTATGCGCATTGTTTTTGTACTGTGCTCTTTTTTAGCACTTTTTTTCTCGCCGAAAAGTAAAGAATCGGCCGACTATAAAAAAGCGTCCGTATCGTATCTGGTAGTCTGCGCAGGGTATGTACTATTGCTACACTGCACCGATTTTGCCGTTTTTATAGGCGGCGCGGCTTTATTGACGGGCGGGACGGTGCATTTTTTCAAAAACATTCACCGCTATTATATGTGGAAATAAAACTGGGAAGCCGCCGCCAAAACAATGGGGATAATCAAATTATCGAAATCTTTTAAAGGCAATAACTCTATGAACATTCCCATTACGGCAATAATAAGCGCGGCAAAAGTGCTGCCGCACACCGCCCACGAAGACAAAAAAATTGCCGCAAAGCAAGTAAGGCTTCCGGCAACGGTTTTTCCCGCAGTAAACGGAATTACCGTTATGCCGAACACCTTTCCGGCAAGGCTGGCCAAGCCGTCGCCGAATGCGAGGGCATAAATGCCCACAGCGGCGGGTTTCGGTTGAAAAACCGCGGCACTAATCAAAATACCGAGCGCCAGCGTTACCGGCCCGAGAACAAAGCGGTTTTCGTCGCGCTTGCGCGACGCGGCTTCGGTTATTTTCGACACCAGTACCACCGAATGTCCTTTAAGGCGCAGCAATTCGGCGATACAGTAAAAAATCAGTATCGCGCAAAGAAGGCAAAGCACCGGAATGCGCGCAACCGAAAGCAAAAAGGGAACCGCTGCGGAACACAAATGGATCGACTTTCTGAACAATTCCTTGAACATGCTGTTTGCATATTTGCGCACAATAATACCGGATGTTCGGCTCTTTCCGACTTTGCGCATAACTCACTCCAACGTATACTGTTTTAAGCCCGTTTCATCGTATAAAGTGGATGGAATTGATGCATAGATGGAAGGTTCAAACACGTGTTGCGGAAAGGTAATGTACTTTATGTTTTGAACCGCAAGATTACTGCCCTCAAGACGCACCATCGTCTTTTGATTGCGGGTAAGCGCATCCCACGCACGTGCGGATTCGGAAAATTGTGCAATAGCCTGAGCCTGCAAAGAAGTGTCGCCTGTTTGCAGCGCCAGGCGCGAAAGAGTTACTCCCAAATTATTCGACGCTTTTAAGTACAAGTCGACAAGCTTGTAATGATCTTCACGCACTTGCGGAAACACAATACCGTAGCGCCGTTTATCCGAGTCCAAAATATGTATAAGCCGCTCGTAGTAACCGCGCGCTGCAGATTCGTCACCGCGCATCGAAAGCACATTGCCCAAAGCCAAAAGTAAATTGCGGTCGGAAGAATCTTCGGCAGCCGTTTTTATAAAGGAACCCAGTGCCTCCGAATAATTGCCGTCGGTGTACTGTACAAAACCGATACGATAGCGGATGGAAGAAGTGTCGTATCCGTGTTCAATTGCGAGCTTGTAATTACGGAACGCGGTTTGAATATCGCCGGAAATAAAATAATCTATATCCGCCATATCGCTATACAAAATGCCCACATTTCTGTCGCTTTTTAAATTCGTTTGTTCCTTTTTTTGTTCAAACAAGCGAATACCCTCGGCATACTGTTGTTCCGCAAGCAAATATTCCTGTTTTGCCGCGTATTGTTCTCCCAAAAGGCGGTACGTATCGATATGTTTTAAAGTCCGCGCATGAGTTTTCTTTTTTGCCGCATCAAAAACGGCAAGCGCATTCGTCAATGCCGCCACCGCCTGTTCCGTATTTCCGGTACGCACAAAATAGCGGCTTAAATTATAGTGTCCCTCGGGAATTGTCGGATCGGTTTTTATTCCCTGTTCGAGTATTTTTTTTACGTTATCAATGTAGCCGCGTAAATACTCGTCCGAAGGCGGAAGATAACCGAATTGTTTTTCAAACAAATAGCCGCCCAGCTCGATTAAGTCTTCTGCCGGCAACGTAACCTTTTTGCTTGAAGTAAAATACGTTTTAAGCGGCAGCACTTCCCGCAAATTATCCATACGAATAAAATAGCGGAGCATACGCGATAGATATATGGGGCCGCCGTACAAATCGATCAGTGTGGAATATTGCAAACGCGCTTCTTCAAATTTTTCGGCTTTTTCCACGGCGTCGCTTAAAGAATCCGCCCAATCAAGATAAATATCGCCTAAAAGGAGCATTGCATCCTTATCGTTTATGTGATGATCAAGGACAAACCGCCGCGTAATTTCGGCAGCCCGCGCGTAATTCGCCAAATCTTCAAATTCCATGCGAGCATATTCCATACCGCCTTGTTTGTCAAAATTAAAGCGCTTAACCAGCTGTTCATACATGCGGGCAGCTCTACCGTACTGACGCTTCTCCCTGTAGGCGCGCGCGTATTTAAAAAACCACCTCTTTTTTACCTTCTGTTGAAGCGCTTCGTCGAATTTTGTTTCCGATTGTGCATATAAATCCTGCGCAATAAGATTGTAACCGGCTTTATACAAAGACTCCGCTTTTAAAGGACGATAAACAAAAATAATACCAGCTTGCACCAGTAAGTACAGTATACCGCCTAAAATCAAACCTGCCGCACCGATCGGAAGAATCCTGTTTTTCAGTTGATATTCGAGCGATTTTTTATACAGTTCGTACTGTTCGGCAGTGCGCCGTTCGTAATTCAACGGAACACTGATGGAAGTGTCGAGCATTTTTCCCAAATGAGAAGCGAGGTGGCGTGCGGAAACTTTCTTTATAACTTTGAACAGCACTTCCATAACCGCCGCATCGGTAAACTCGTTTTTCGAGATCATCTGTTCGACGGCGACACGCAGGTTTAACGGATAGGTGCGCAAATTTTTAGTAAACGTTTTATATTCGCTGTCGCTCAAATATGTTCTGTTTAAATCGTCTTCCGCGCCGTGCTTTTTTTGAGCGGCGTAATTTGAATTGTTGTTCGTATCGGCAATCGTATCGGAAAACCCGGGAATTTCAAAATCGTCGTTGTCGGCATGGGCGGTACCGTCTTCTTCCGCGAAATCGTGCTCTTCCGCCGCGCTGTCTTGCATATCGTCTTCCGTACCTTCAGATTCGCCCGAATCGGTTCCGGAAAGACCGTCCAAATCAAAATCCTGTACCGCCTGTGCCATATCTTCCGCACTTATTTCCGGCGCGGGGGAAAACCCTTCATTCATTTCTTCCGATAAATCGGCATTCAAATTGAATTCCTGCTCCGCTTCGGAAAAATCGCTTTGAGTGTCAAACATATCGGCTGTATCGGAAACGGAAGACATTTCAGCGTCCGCCGGCGGCATATCTTCGGCGGATCCGTCCGCTTCCAAATCAGGCATATCAAAATCGACGGCAGCGACATCGGGTACGGTATCCGTATCGGCTTCGGAAACACTTTCGGCGGAATCGGGAAGCGCGCCTGTGTCTTCGGCCATGCCGCCGTCACTATCGCCTCCGACATCCTGCATTGCAGACGCTTCTTCGCCCGCTTCCGCAGCTGCGGTTTCGCCGGCAGCTTCATCACCGGGCAAAAGGGAATCAAGCTCGCTTGTGTCGAATAAATCGCCCGTATCCAAAGCGGGCATATCAAAATCGGCGACACCGGCATCGGGTACGGTATCCGTATCGGCTTCGGAAACACTTTCGGCGGAATCGGGAAG
>CAUTRX010000042.1:0-6852 GCA_963540775.1 uncultured Treponema sp.
CCGCATCCGTGTCCGATTTTCAACCCGAGTTTTGAGTGGTGCTCAAACCATCGCTTACTTACGGCTTTTGCAGCATCCGTGCTGCATAATGCGGGGGCTGTGTTCGAACATTCCGGCCGGAACGGATAAAAAGCCCGCTTGCACATCCGCTGTAATAGCGCTATTATAAGGCACTATGGAAGCATTTAAACGAAGCTGCACTTGCGGCGATTTACGCAAAAACGATGCCGAAAAAACGGTTACATTAAACGGCTGGATACACCGCATCCGCGAACACGGCGGTATTACCTTTATCAATTTGCGCGACAGATACGGTATCACGCAGGTGGTCGTGGACGCCGATTCTCCTTCGGAATTGCATTCAAGTGCAAAAGATTTGCACATGGAATTCTGCATTGCGGTCGAAGGCCGTGTCAGAGCGCGTCCCGATTCCATGATAAACGCCGACATGCCCACGGGCGAAATCGAAGTGCTTGCGCAAAAAGTCGTTGTGCTTTCAAAAAGCGACGTGCTGCCCTTTATGATTGACGAAGTGCAAAAAGACGGCACGCCCGTTATTCCGAACGAAGATTTGCGCCTTAAATACCGCTATTTGGATTTACGCCGCGCTCAAATGCAGCACCACTTGGCGCTCCGCCACAAGGTGTGCCTCGCGGTCAGAAACTATCTTTCATCCCACGGATTTTACGAGCTTGAAACGCCCACCTTTATAAAATCGACTCCCGAAGGAGCGCGCGACTATTTGGTTCCTTCGCGCCTGTATCCGGGAAAATTCTATGCGCTTCCCCAATCGCCGCAGCTGTACAAGCAGATTCTTATGGTTTCCGGTTTTGACCGCTATTTTCAGATAGCGCGCTGTTACCGCGACGAAGACGCCCGCGGCGACCGCCAGCCCGAATTTACCCAAATAGACATGGAAATGAGTTTTGTGTCGCGCGATGATGTATTGAGCATAACCGAAGGCTTAATGGGTACGGTTTTTAAAGAAACGCTGAACATCGAGCTTCCCGCCCGCTTTACGCGCATTACCTATGACGACGCAATCGATTTGTACGGAACGGACAAGCCGGATTTACGCTTCGATATGAAAATGCAGGACGCTTCTTTTATGGCCGGCATCGGCAGTTTTCAAGTTTTTAAAGACGCTCTTCCGTCGGGAACCGTTAAGGCTCTGGTAGTGTCCGGTCAAGCCGAGCAGTACAGCCGTAAACGCATAGAAGAACTCGAAGCGGTTGCAAAAATCTACAAGGCCAAGGGGCTTGCGTGGATGAAGGTTACATCCGATACAAGCCTTGAAGGCGGCATTTCCAAATTCTTTGCGGGAAGCGAAGCCGAGATTATACAAAAACTCGGCGCGCATACAGGCGACCTTTTGCTTTTTGCCGCCGACGCTCAGTATAAAACGGCTTGTACCGCCCTCGGCGCCGTGCGCTCCCGCTTGGGAAAAGACTTGAACCTTGCAAAAGCCGATGAGTTTGCTTTTGCATGGATTATCGATTTTCCCCTCTTTGAGTGGAACGAGGACGAGCACAAATGGGACGCCGCCCACCACATGTTCAGTATGCCGCAGGAGCAATACCACGCAACGCTTGAAAGCGATCCCGAGAGCGTAAAGGGCGACCTCTACGATTTGGTTTTAAACGGCTACGAGCTTGCCTCAGGTTCAATCCGTATTCACGACCCGGAACTGCAAAAGCGGATTTTCAAAATCGTCGGCTTTGACGAAGAAGAAGGCCAGAAGAAATTCGGCTTTTTAACCGAAGCCTTTAAATACGGCGCTCCTCCCCACGGCGGTATCGCCCCCGGCCTTGACCGACTGGTTATGCTTATGTGCAAAGAGTCTTCGATAAAGGAAGTTATCGCCTTCCCCAAAAATACCTTTGCCGTAAGCCCTATGGACGAATGTCCCTCCGAAGTAGATCCCAAACAGCTTGAGGAATTGCATATAAAATTTACGGAGTAAAAAGCGGAAGAAAGGGGCATGAAAAAACCGATTTTATTTTAGCGTGGACGCTTTTTTGTGCGGCATTTTTTCTTTCGGGTTTCGCTTGCATGCTCTTCGGTCATAAGGTATTATAAAACAGAGATAAAAGTCGGAGGTATATATGACTCGCGAAACTCTTGTTGAACGGATAAAGTCTTTGCCCCAAGAATGTTTTGATGAGATTGAAAACTATATCGGCTACATTTTATACCGCTATGAAAAAAATGCTGCAAACAGCCCAAATCACGATTTATCACAGTACTTCGGCAGTTTAAAAATACAAAAAGATGCCCTTGCAATGCAAAAGGAATTGCGGGATGAATGGAAGTAATTATATAGCCGACACAAATGCACTTATTTATCTTCTTGCCGGAAATACCTGTATGAAACCGTACTTGAATAAACGATTGGGACTTTCGATTATTTCTGAAATCGAAATGCTTTCTTTTTCCGGTATAACCGTTTCGGAAGAGAAGCGCATTCAATCTATGCGAAAGGAATGTTCCGTTATACCTTTGAACGAAGGTATTAAAAATCAAACCGTAACATTACGCCGCAGGTATGAAATAAAAATGCCCGACGCTATTGTTGCGGCAACCGCAATGGAGTGCAAACTTCCCTTACTTACTGCCGATAAAAACTTTAGACAGATAGAGCTGCTTGACTTGATATTACTCAATCCCCAAACAACTTGAGGAATTGCATATAAAATTTACCGAGTAGGGGATAGGGGCATGAAAAAACCGATTTTATTTTTAGCGTGGACGCTTTTTTGTGCGGGCTGCCTCTTTTCGCAAAATTCGGCACTACGCAACGGTACGGTGCTGGAAGAAAAATCGGAAGGAGGGCATTCCTATCTTATTCGGCATTATGCACAAACCGTAACAATCGGCTATGCGGCGGAAGCATATCAACTGATAGTTTATGATGCGCCCGGTTCAAAAAACGGTATCGGGAATCTCGAACGTAAAGACCGGATACATATTACTGAAATGCACATTATCGATTCAAAAGATGTATGGCTTAAAATCGTGTCAAAAAAAGCATCCGGCTTTATTCTTCTTTTCGATGGTTTTGATGATATTTATAAAGAAGGGTTATGGATGCCGGCTGATACGATTAAAAGCGGGGACAAAATATGGCATACGGTAAAATGTAATGAAGGCTTTTTTATTTACACGAATCTGAATATACGCGATAAACCCGGTTTAGCCGGAAACAAAATCGGTATGGTAAAAGCTGACGGTATAAGGCAGTATTTCGCTCAAGTATTTGAACTTACCGAAGAAACGGAAACGATTGATGACAAAACGGACCATTGGGCAAAAATAGAGTATAATGGGACTACGGGCTGGGTGTTCGGAGCTTATTTGACAATGGAACGCGGTGGTCCAAAATACCATAAGCCGGAAACACTCATTAGCTTAGGTTTGGAACAATCCCCCTGATTCACGCAAAATAATGCGGCTATAATATTTTTTAGAAATTGGGCGCTTGTATGCTTTTAATTGTGAAGGGACACCCCGTTTACGATTGCCGCATAAAAGCATAAGATAAAAAAAAGCGGGCACCCGAAACTTTAAAGCCCGGGAACCCGCTTGAATGTTTAACGGATTTGTCTAAAATGCCGCTTGGCTTTTAGACAAATCGGAAATCGATTTTAGAAATCCCTGTCCGCAAGGTATCTGTATTCCTTCCATTGGCGCTTGGCATGAAGCACCGCTTTGTCCAAAAGCATAGCCGCCCGGTCGGGGTTGGCAAGCTTTAAGCTCTTAAAGCGAACTTCTTTGTACATAAAGTCGGCAAGATTATAGTCCGGCTCTTTGCTGTCAAGCTGGAAGGGATTTTTACCCTGTTCGGCAAGCCGCGGATCGTAGCGGTACAGCGGCCACAGCCCGCAGGAAACCACTTCTTTTTGATTTGTGAGCGTGGCGCTCATGTTGATACCGTGGTTGATACAGGGACTGTAGGCGATGATAATCGAAGGTCCGTCGTAGGACTCCGCTTCACGGAACGCTTTGATGGCTTGATTCATGTTCGCACCCAGCGCAATGCGGGCAACGTAGACATAACCGTAGCTCATCGCAATCATACCCAAGTCTTTTTTGCTGTTCATCTTACCCGAAGCGGCGAATTTCGCAACCGCACCGATAGGAGTCGCCTTTGACATTTGGCCGCCGGTATTGGAGTACACTTCCGTGTCCAATACGAGGACATTGAGATTGCGGCCGGAAGCGATGGTGTGATCCAAACCGCCGAAGCCGATATCGTATGCCCAGCCGTCGCCTCCGATAATCCAATGCGAGCGCTTGATAAAGTGGTCGGTTAACGAATTCAGCTCTTTGGCAATCGGGTCGCTCGAAGAAGCAAGCTCTTTTTTCAAAGCGGCAATATCGGCACGCTGCTGAATGATTGCGGCATCGTCGTTTTGCGGATTTGCAAGAATCTTTTCCAAAGTTGAAGCGGCGATACCCTTTTCTTTTGCCGCGGCGGCAACTTCGCGCGCGTACTGCGCCAATTTATCGCCGGTAAGGCACATACCCATACCGAATTCGGCCGCGTCTTCAAACAGAGAGTTTGACCATGCCGGCCCTCTTCCGTCCGCATCTTTGGCATAGGGGGTTGAAGGCAGGTTACCGCCGTAGATTGAAGAACATCCGGTAGCGTTTGCGATAACCGCACGGTCGCCGAACATTTGGCTTAACAAGCGTACATAGGCCGTTTCACCGCAACCGGCACAGGCACCGCTGAACTCGAACAGGGGGCGCTTAAAGGCCAAGCCCTTGGGCATGGACAGGTTGAGGGTTGTCGGATCCGCATCGGGCAGACTCATAAAGTAATCCCAGTTTTTTGCTTCGGCTTCGCGGATTTCGGGCGTATAGTGTACCATATTGATAGCGCGCTTTGCTGCGTCTTCCTTGTTTTTAACCGGGCATACGGAAACACAAACGCCGCAGCCGGTACAGTCTTCGGCCGAAACCTGTAAGACAACTTTTTTTCCCGCTTCGGGCTTCGGTTTAACTTCAGCCGTTTTGAACGCTGCGGGAGCGGCCGCGGTTTGCTCGTCGGTGAGCGTTTTCATGCGTATAACCGCGTGAGGGCACACAACCGCACACTGACCGCATTGAATACAAATCGACGGATCCCACAGGGGCACTTTTTCGGCGATTGCGCGCTTTTCAAACTGAGTGGTTGCGGTCGGGAAGGTTCCGTCGGCAGGCAGCTTACTTACGGGAAGCTTATCGCCCTGCTGGACGGCCATTTTGCCCAATACGTCTTTTACAAAGGAATCGGGAGAAGCCGCCATTGCCGCTTTCATGTGCATTGAGCCTTCCGTTGATGCCGGGTACTCGACTTTTTCAACCGCCGCCAAAGCCATATCGATTGTTGCGATATTTTTTTGAACAATATCGGCTCCCTTTTTACCGTAGGATTTTTCGATGAATTTCTTCATGTAGTTTACGGCTTCGGTTTCGGGCAATACGCCTGAAATTTTAAAGTACGCGGCCTGCATAACAACGTTTATGCGGTTGCCCATGCCGGCTTTTTCGGCAATCTTAAAAGCGTCGATAACGTAAAAGTTCATCTTTTTATCGAGGATAACCTGCTGCTGCTCAACGGGAATGTGCGCCCATACGGTTTTTGCGTCGTAGGGACTGTTCAACAAAAAGGACGCGCCTTTTTTTGCCGTTTCGAGCATGTGGTAGGTTTCCATATAGGTGAATTTATGACAAGCTACAAAGTCCGCACTCGTAATGAGGTAGGGGCGGCGGATCGGCTTGGTGCCGAAGCGCAAGTGCGAAACGGTAAAACCGCCGGACTTTTTCGAGTCGTATGAAAAATACGCTTGAGCGTTCATTTCGGGGCGGGCGTCTCCGATGATTTTAATCGAGTTTTTATTTGCGCCTACCGTACCGTCGGAACCCAAGCCGTAGAACATCGCTTCGTTTGTACCTTTTTCCTGCAGCGTCCATGAAACGTCATAGGGTAAACTCTCACCTAAAACATCGTCTTCAATACCGACGGTAAAGTGGTTTTGTTTTTTGCCGTCGAGGTTTTCAAAAACGGCTTTTACCATGGCGGGAGTGAATTCTTTTGAACCCAAGCCGTAGCGTCCGCCGACAACGGTATTGATTTTGCGTCCGGTTTCGGCCAAAGCGGTTTGTACGTCTTCGTACAAAGGCTCGCCTAAAGAGCCGGGCTCTTTGGTACGGTCAAGCACGGCAACGGCCTTTACGGAAGCGGGCAGCGCCTTTACAAATGCCGATGCGTCGAAGGGGCGGTACAATCTGACTTTTAATACGCCCGTTTTGGCACCTTCGGCGTTCAGCGCTTCAACGGTTTCTTCAACGGTTTCGGCACCGGAGCCCATCAGGATAATGACTTTGTCCGCATCGTTTGCACCGAAATAGTCAAACAGGCGGTACTGTCTGCCGGTTAATTTTGCAAACGAATCCATGGTTTCCTGCACAGCGGCGGGAACCGCTTGATAGTACTTGTTTACGGCTTCACGGCTTTGGAAATAGGTATCGGGGTTTTGAGCCGTTCCGCGTACTGCCGGATTTTCGGGCGACAAGCCGCGCTTGCGGTGTGCGCGTACCAGCTCATCGTCAATCATTTTATGCATGACATCGAAAGATACTTCTTCGATTTTTTGAATTTCGTGTGAAGTGCGGAATCCGTCAAAAAAGTGTATAAACGGCACGCGTGTTTTAAGCGTCGACGAATGCGCTATAACGGCCAAATCCATAACTTCCTGAACGCTGTTCGACGCGATCATCGCCCAGCCGGTTTGGCGGCACGCCATTACGTCCTGGTGGTCGCCGAAAATCGACAAAGCGCTCGTTGCGAGTGCACGGGCGGCAACG
>CAUTRX010000043.1:0-6800 GCA_963540775.1 uncultured Treponema sp.
ACCGGCCTCCGTACCGCGCATAAAACGCACCAAAACATTTGTGTAGTACTCCTGCACATATTCGGGTTTTTGCTGCGCAATATAGGCCATAAATTCGTTTTTAAACAAATAAGAGTCGGCCGTGTCATAATTCAAAGAAGGATTGACTTCAAAAAAACGCCGAAGAAATTCGACGGCACGAGGATCGGTTGCGGAAAAAACCTGATCGACGGCGTTGCGGAAAGATTCCTGCACAAAATAAATACCGTGCAACCCTTCGTGCGCCATAAAACGCAGGCGTAAGTAATGCGGCGATTCGCGGCTTATCGAAAGAACGGCGCCCTCTCCCATGCCGATACCGACAGGGGTTCTGACAATAACCTTATTTGCAAACAGAATATCGCGCAAAAGCAATTCGTTTTCGTTGAGTGCAAACTTTTCTTTTTCGGCTTGGTCAAAAAAAGCGGCAAGGCTTTCGGCACGGTAATCGTGGGCGTTAAAGCCGTGTATTTTTTTTATCTTCTCGTCGGGAAACAATGTGCCCGTATAGCCTTTTTTTTCGACATAAAAACCCAAGCGTTTAAAAAAAGCATCCTGCACGCGGTAATCGGCACAGTCGAATATGAGTACCGACGGAAATTGCTGCCACGAAAAAAATTCAAACTGCCGATTACGCCAATTCGTTTGCGGCCAATCGATTATAAGACCGGGATCGGCGGTTATCGGCGCAAGCGAGGGTATTTCTTTTCGTTCCAAAATGACACCTTCGACCATGTGCGCATTGCCGACAAGCTGTACGGTTTGGGCAGGCCGGATAAACGAGCGCATATCGATAACGGCCGAATGAACGGAGGGCGAACGGCGTATGCGCATTTTTTCCGAGCCGTACAACACTTCCACTTCGTTTTGATTATCGGCGCTGCCCGTATCGGAAGCATCGGGACGGAACAAAATATGCAGCTCCTGCGTTTCGGTTGTACCGGAAACGGGAAATCGGGAAAAAGAGATTTTTCCGGGAACAGCCGTTTCTCCTTGCGAACGTAAAAGTGCGGCGTCTATAGTACCTCCGTCGGCTGAAAACCCGAACCAGCTTAAACCGCCGGTACGGCTCCAGCCGTAGCGCGCTTTTTTTACGGCGGCGCTTTTTACGGTAAGCGGCACTTCCGAATACACCATAAAGCCACGTACGTCGGAATCTTGCGCGGTTTCGGCACTTTCAAAGCCCAAGGCTACTTTAAAATGCGTTCCGGCGGACAAGGCGGCGCGTACACCTTTAAGCTCGTCGAGACTGTGCGTTTCGGAAGCACGCAAGCGTACCGGATCCTTAGAAAGATTTTTTTCGTACACAAGACCGCAAAAAAAATGCCCTTCGTGTGCTTGGCTCTGAGTGCCGGCGTCGATATTTTTGCCGGACGGGGAAAAAGTTTCAAACTCGAGTTCAAGGGCGTAGCCGCCCGAAGCGATAAGGGAATGTACATCGTGTTGTTTGGGCAATGCCGCATCGTCAAACAAAAAATACATATACGGCGCCCTGTCCGGATTGTCGATGACGGCGCTGCGGGCGGCTTCGGTTAACGCTTTCAGTTTGAGCGGCGCCGATGCTGCGGTTCCGTTTTCAATATGTAAAAACAGGGAAGATGCTTGCGAGCGTGTACACCCGGAAAAAATGCACAGGATATATATACAAAAAACATAGGCGCTTACATTCGGTTTTATATTCATGGCTGCGATTGTATCACAATCAAAATAAAAAATACAGACATCCCGCTTCGGCCAGATTTTCGCAAGTAAAGCAATCGTCTTTAAACCCCACAAAGGCTGCCATAGGCGTAAAACAGCGCTGTTTTTTTTCCAAACTCATCGATTCGGGAAGAAGCGCGGTTTCCCGCCTGAACGACCCGTATTTATAAGAACCCGCGTCGGTTTTTGTGCAGCACGTACACTCACCCGCTGAAAAAATATGCTCGTCTTTTATGCCCGCCTTTTTTAACAGCGCCCGATTTGCCTGTTCCAACGACAGCCGGTATCGGCCGGTCTTTAGTGTATCGTGTACGCTTTCGGCAGAATTGTCGCGCGCTTTATTTTCGGTACAAGCGCATTCGGATACGGGAACAACACAATCGGGAGAAAATTCCGTTTGAAAAAAGCGGGCGCGCTGTTCATCCACCGTATAACAACAATTCCGTATGTGCGGCCCTAAAATAACGCGGAAATTGCCGATATCGGCGCCGTAGTGTTTTTCGGCTTTTTCGAAAGCCTCCAAAACAATGCCCGTCCCCTTCCAGCCCGAATGCAAAACGCCGATACAGGCGCTGTTCGGTTCGTAAATAAAAATAGGCATACAGTCGGCGACGGTTATCACCGGCAAAACGGAAGGCGTTCGGGTAATAATACCGTCGCATTGCGTTCCGTACGGTATGTGCGCCGTGTCGGAAGACATTACGGTGCGCGAATGAATAAGTTCGGTTTGTGCGATTTTTTTGTGTGTAAACGGGAGACGGGCAAAAAAAGCGGAACGGCCGGCATTATGTTCGTTCCAACGGAACCGCATTGAACCTGCACGCAAAGAAGTTAAGCCGGCTATAACATCGGGGCAGCAAACCGTATTACAAAAATTACACGGCTTCAATAGTTTCCACTTGTTTTAAAAGTTGGCAAGCATTTTCGACCGTCTGAGCAATTTCAACAAGCCGTGAACGGATCGGCACGTTGTTCGTATCGGTCAAAAGCATCAGATTAACCAAGCTGTCGTATTTAATATTCCGCATATCCACAAACATTCCGTCAAAAAGCCGCTTAAAAGAACCGCAGCAGGTTTTGAATATCATTGCAAACGAAGCGCATTCGGATTCTATCGAACGCATGAGATTATTCACCTTTTCCTGTTCCTGCGGGCTGTTTATGTCACCGATGGCGGCAAAAAGCTGACCGTACACACCGGATTCGGTCAGTTTCGCATTAAATGCGCTGAGCATTTCAAACAGGCGGTGCATCTCATTGTAGGTATCGGTAAATTCAACCCGATTCTCGGGTAGGATGAATTTACCGTCCATGATAACAATATCCCACAGCGGTACAAAGGCCGGATACATCGAATGAAAAAATGCGTGCAAAAAACCGAGTGTATGTTCGCATTTACAGGGCACATTTATTGTCAGCGACGCCCACGGGCGCTCCGGCAAAAGGGGATAATCCGCCAAACGGAATAAAGATGCAACATCTTCTTTCGTTTTAATTATTTTGCGGTCGCGCAGCCATGTCGTCCATTTTTCATCAAAAGCTTTACGCCAATACGCTTTACAGCGCGCAAGGCCGTTATCCTGAATTTCCTCAATTTCGGGCATCCACAGTGCCGAATTGAACGCAACCGCACCGATAGCGCACATGGGAATAAAACGGATAAAATATTTTATAAAAGCGATATGCTGCATAGCCTTGTGCAAAAAATCGGACAATTCCGTTTCAATCGCGTTTTGTTCTCCTTTTCCGTCTTTTTCCTCAGCCGGAAACATATAAAAAGCTTCCAAAACTTCAGGCATGATTTTTTTTGCACAGCACAATACTTTTGCAAACCGTTCGATTTCGCCCCGTGCGGTCGCCATTACACAGCGGTTGCCTTTTTCTCCGGAGGTTTTAAATAACGAAGTGAATTGCGAAAAGGGTAAAGATACAAAACGCCTGAGCCATTCAAGACTTAAAAAGCAGTCGCGCAATCTGATTTTATCTTCGTTGCTTATACTGTTTAAAAGCGATTCCATTCTGCGGATTAGAGAAGCACGTAATTCCGCCGTCGCTTCAGTTCCTGCGGGTATGGAATACGGGCTTACTTCGTTTTCCATAACCTCTTCCAAATCCGGCATAATAAGCGTCATGACAAAAAGAGAAAAAGTACTTTCACTGTTTATATACAGCGAGATTCCATCTTTAAAGAAGAGCGCCGCCTCTTTCAGTTTCAGCAAATATTCATAAAACAGATTTTCAAAAGAAAGTTCACGCGGGTCTATAAGATTCGGCATTTCGGTGGTGATTTTTTTTAAAACGGCGGTAAGACGATGTTTGTTGTACACATTTTCAACTCCGGTACGGGAAAAAAAAGCGAGCAAAAAAAACCAAATGCGCAAAAGCAACGGCTCGTTTTTTAAATCCGTCTTTAGGTCTCCGTCACGGCGATTGTCTTCCGGCGGTTCAAACGCCAGCATTTCTTTATCGGAGCCGATACCCGATTCAAGCTTTTTTAATAAAGCCGCCCGCTCGCTTACGGAAAGACCTGTCACAAGTTTGTTAAAGGAGTTGTCCATACTGAATATATTATTCCATTGTGCTCATTTCAGTCAAGCCATAAACCGGCAATTCCGGCCGCAGAGCATCGGCGCCGTGCCGCTTCGCTATTGAATCGTCCGCACGAATAATTTTTCTCCCACAGCCGATGTATACACAACGGGTGTACCTATCGTCATTGACGGGATAGGTATTACCGACTATAGTGAACGCATGCATGCCAAAGAAATACAAAAAGAATTCAGTATTGAAGGAATGTCCTGTGCGGCGTGTTCGGCGGCGGTGGAACGGGTGACGCGCAAAATCGATGGAGTTGTCGAAAGCGAAGTGAATTTGACGACAAACAAAATGCGCATTGTATTCGACGGCAAAAAAGTTTCCGACGAATTGATTATATCGAAGGTGCAAAAAGCCGGTTTCGGCTGTGTGCCGACGACACAAAAAATGCAAAGCTCCGCCGGAGCGCAAAGAGCGGTTTCAAAGACAAAGGAGTCATCTTCGGCGGCGGATAACGACGCTTTATCCGCACAAAAAAGGGCACTTACGGCAGCGTGGATTTTTGCCGTGCTCCTTATGTACGCCGCTATGGGGCACATGCTCAACTTGCCGCTTCCCGCCCTTTTCAATGCGGAACAGTATCCGTCCAATTTTGCCCTGCTGAATTTACTGTTTGCCGTACCGATTTTATTTATCGGAAGGAGCTTTTATACGCGCGGCTTCAAGGCGCTTTTTCACGGCAATCCGAATATGGACACCCTTGTCGCCCTCGGAAGTACGGCCGCCTTTGTGTACAGCACGGTGCTCACATTTTTAATTCCGCTGTATCCGCACCTTGCCCGCAGCTTATACTTTGAAGCGGCGGCGGTTGTCCTTGTTTTCGTTATGACGGGAAAATATCTTGAACAGCGCAGCAAAGAAAAAACAAAAAGCGCAATCGCCGCTTTAAGCGCCCTGGTTCCCGACACGGCGGTACGCATTTCGAATTTTGCAACGGATAAAGAAAGCGCCGAAGAAACCGCCGTCGCGGATATAAAAATCGGCGACATAGTACTGGTGCGCCCCGGTCAGCGCATTCCCCTTGACGGTACCGTACTGAAAGGAAGCGGAGGCGTTGATGAATCGATGCTCACCGGTGAAAGTTTACCCGCCGAAAAAACCGAAGGCTCGTCGGTTACGGGCGGCACACTGAACGGAAACGGCGCTTTGTATATACGAATTACCGAAATCGGGGAAGATACGGTGCTTTCCAAAATCATTATGTTTGTGGAAGAAGCACAGGGCAAAAAAGCGCCCATTTCAAAAACCGCCGACAAAGTGTCGGGGATTTTTGTACCGGCGGTTATCGGTATAAGTGCCGCCGCCGCAATAGGCTGGACTGTAGCCGGAGCCGACGTTTCATTCATCCTGCGCGTGTGCACCTCCGTCCTCGTTATCGCCTGTCCCTGCGCCCTCGGCCTTGCAACCCCCGCCGCCATTATGACCGGAACAGGACTGGGAGCTGCAAACGGTATTCTTATACGCTCGGGAGAAGCCCTTGAAACGGCAAAACACGTGGACACGGTTGTGCTCGATAAAACGGGCACCGTCACGAAAGGAAAACCGAGCGTGCGCGACGTATTTTGCGCAGAAGGAAAAGAGCGCGCCTATGTACTCGCCCTCGCCGCAGCGGTAGAAAACGCTTCCGCCCATCCGCTTGCAAAGGCGGTAACCGAGGCGGCACATCCATACACCGACACCGAATCGGGCGAAAAAGCTGCGGCGCATCCCTTTCAGTTTGAAATTCTGTCTTTTGAAAATGTCAGCGGTAAAGGGGTTGCGGCTCAAGTAAAAGAAAACGTTCCGGCTTTTTCCGAACCGAGGACAATCGAAAACCCGACACAAAATCCCTCATCGGATAAAGACAAAATCTTGCGCGTTTTGGCGGGAAGCCGCTCATTCATGGAAGAAAACGGCATAAACTGCACCCTGTTCGATACGGAGGCACAAAAAGCTTCCGGTGCGGGAGCTGCCCTTGTCTACCTTGCCGCAGACAAAAAGCCGTACGCCCTCATTACGATTACCGATACTTTAAAACCGCACAGTGCCGAGGCTGTCGCCCTCATGAAAAAACAAAACCTGCGCGTTATTCTTTTAACGGGCGATAATAAAGCCGCCGCCGAACACACGGGAAGCCTCATTCATGCCGATGAAGTGATTGCGGAAGTTCTGCCCCAAGATAAAGCCGAAGTAATACGCCGTTTGCAGGAAAAAGGGGCGGTGGTTATGATGGTCGGCGACGGCATAAATGATGCGCCCGCCCTTGCCCAAGCCGACGTGGGAGCCGCAATCGGAAACGGAAGCGACATTGCGGTTGAGTCGGGCGATATAGTGCTGGTAAAGGGCGATTTACGCGACGCGGCAAAGGCGGTAAAGCTGAGCCGTATGACCATACGCAACATTAAACAAAACCTGTTTGGGGCTTTTTTTTACAACAGTATCGGCATACCGCTTGCCGCAGGACTTTTGTATCCCGCCTACGGCCTCTTGCTATCGCCCGTGGTCGG
>CAUTRX010000044.1:0-6774 GCA_963540775.1 uncultured Treponema sp.
TAAAGGGCGTCTTTGTCGCTCAATTCGGTATCCTGGTCTTATTGATTCCCATGTTGATGATTGTTTTGGAAAGTTTTAAATCCACCTTTGAACGTGTTTCAAATATGACAAAGCACATAGAACAGGTAAATACCGCATTGGCGCGTTTTTTACCGAATGAATTTATGAATTTTTTGCACAAACACCATACCGATGTAAATCTGGGCGATAATGATTTGGAAAAACTGTATATCGCCTTTGTCTATTTGGGCGTAGCTGCCGACTTGAGAACGGAAGGCGAACGTTTATCCGTACTCGAGTTGTATAACGAGATTCTTGCCGTTATAGCTCCGGTTATAAAAAAATATCGGGGTTTTATAGACAAATACTTAACGGAAGGTTTGATGATTATTTTTCAAGGAACGGCCGAAGAAGCTCTGCGCTGCCTTCTTGAAATAAGACGATTTGTTCAAAACGAAAACATAAAGCGTTCCGCGGAACACTCAAAGGAAATAACCCTTGCCTGCGGTATTCACTACGGGCAGGTATTGTTGGGAACCATAGGAGAGCCGGAGCGGATGGACAATACGGTTATTTCCGATGCGGTAAATGTTGCCTCTCGTCTACACTTTTACGCCCTTAAAAACGGGATTAAAATTCTTGCAAGCGAAGCGGTAAAAAAGAACTGCACCGTTTCCGCCTCGTCTTTTATCGGTTTTTCTTACAGCGGCCTTGCCGCTCTGCGAGGAAAAGACGAACCCGTTGCCGTATACGAGGTACGCGATGAATAGAAAAATCGTTTTTTTAGGTGCGCTCCCTTTTATACTGTTCGGCGGATTGTTTTATTATATCCATTTTCTTTCCGCAGGGCACAACAAAACGGTTTCCCATTTGCAGGTACAACGAGGGCGAATAGCGGTTCCCGATAATACGGATCGGCATTTGTTTACTCTCGGAGGCGAATTTTATTTTACTCCGAACCGTTTTGAAGCGCTGCCGAATGCCGCGGATTCTTTTGCCCTTATACCCGGTTCTTTTTCCAAAACGGAATCGGGAAACGAATTCGGTTACGGCTCTTACGGTCTTATAATATCGAATTTAAATCCCGATACGGTTTACGGCCTGCACATAGGCCGCGCTTCAAGTAGCTGTACCGTTATTATAAACGGCCAAACACTGATAAATCAGGGTAAGCCGGGAACCCGCCGAAAAGAAGAAACACCGGCGATTAAAACTTCGCGAGCGGCCTTTTACTCAAAACCGGACGGAACCGCCGAAATCATCATCAATGTGTCGAATTTTGCGAACAGACGTGCAGGATTTAATACGCCCTTTATATTCGGAAAGATAGAACATATACAAAGAAAGTTCAACTATGATTTGATTTTTGATGCGGGATTATTTGCGGTTACCCTTGCCGCCGCATTTTTCTTTTTTGCACTCAGTCTTTCATATAAGCGGTTCTTATTTATTTTATGGTTTGCCGCCGCCTGCACTGTCATAGCATTGCGCCAAAGTTTATTTTATCCGCATATCGGCTGTTTTATGTTCCCCGGTATAAACGGACGCCTGCATTTTATCGGCAAGTACATCACCTTTCCGCTTCTCATTATCTTTTTTACCGTTTTTATAAAAGAAACTTTGAAGTTTTGCTATAAAATTCCGTACATAGCAATACTTGCCGTATCCGTTCTCTATGCCCTTTCGACAATAGTATTGCCGCCGAGGGTTTCATCGAAAATTCTTATATACTATCAGATTTTTTCCGTATTTTGTATTGTAAATGCTATAGTAATTACACTTGTAAGCGTAAAAAGGAAGCAGCCGCTTGCACTGTGGATTTTCAGCGCCGTATGCGTTTTGGCGGCTTTCGGCATCTACGACTTACTTGTCAGTATGAGTATTCTTTTCAGACACTTTTCCATTCAAGCCGGAACTTCAATTACAACGATAATCATATCGCTTATGGTATTAAACAGGTATGCAAATTCGATCAACGAGGTTGAAAAACTCAATCAAGAAATCATAAAAATCAATAAATCGTTGACTCGGTTTTTCCCCGAAAAAATCATAGAACTTTTACACAAAGACAGCATAATGGATATAGAACTCGTCAATTATACCGAATTATCTATGCCCGTTTTATCCGCCGATATACGTTCCTTTACCCATATTTCGGAAAATCTCTCTCCCGACGGCGTATTCAAATTGCTTAATGAATATCTTGCCCTTGTTGCCCCCATTGTACGCACATACGGAGGCATTATTCCCAAATATTTGGGAGACGGATTTCATGCCCTTTTTCCGAAGGGGGCGGACAGCGCCGTACGCTGTGCAATAGCAATACAAAGAGAATTGAATCGGCAAAAAATTACGCCGAAAGACGGCGAGCCGCTTAAAATCGGTATCGGAATAGATCTTAACAGAATACTTTTAGGAACAATCGGCGATAAATCCAGAATGGATTGTATTATTATCTCAAATGCCTATTATATGTCCGAATTGCTTCAAAGACAGACAAAAATATACGGAAGCGCCATTATCGTATCAAACAGAATTTTTTCATCTCTTAAAAATCCGGCGCTCTACAGCATCCGTCCGATACGGAAAATGAAGTCCGTATCCGGTTCGCCGAATTTTTTATTTGAAGTGTACGATACCGACAGTCCCGACATGAAGGAACGTAAACACGGCACACAGGATTATGTTGAACGGCTTTTGCATGCCGTTGCCGCAAAAGAAATCAGCACCGCAAAAGTGTATATAAATAAAATTATAAATATCTTTCCCGATGACAAGGTAACGCTGTGGTACAGGGACATTGTGGAACGCTACGACGGGGATACGGCTATCAAAGTAAACTAAGATAAAAAGCTGTCAGAAACCTGAAGCTTTCCTGCCGCCGGTAACTTCAGCGGGAATCATGTTGCAGAACTCAAGGCTGTTTTGTATATAAAGCGGAAGCCTCCAAGGGGCGAATTATTTTAAGGACAGCCGTGCGTAAAGACGTTTCGGCCTTGAGCATCAGTGGACACGGCAGGTGTTTTTCGGTACAGTGAATGCGGATACCGATTGTTTGAAAATACGTTCGCTGCGTGTAGCGGCAACGCGGAAAACAATCGGTACAGACTATTTTTCGGAGGGTATTATGGGAAAAGCGATTTTTAAGGCAAATGCAGTTCTTGACATGAACACCGGTTTAAAAGTGGTGTGCGAATCGGGCGGAAAAGAAATTATTCTGGATGAGCCTGAAGGATTGGGCGGAACCGATTTGGGTATGAACCCGATTGAAGCGTTGCTTAACGCGCTCGGTGCGTGCAAATGCATTGTTACACGGCTTGCAGCAAAAAGTATGGGCATTCCGCTCGAATCATTGAGCATTGAATGCAAAGGTACTTTGGATCCTGACGGGTTTCAGGATATCAATCCGAATGCGAAAATCGGTTTGTCCGAAATCGAAACGGTGTTTCATATAAAGTCGTCTGCAAATGATGCGGATATAGAAAAGCTGATTGCGTATGTGGATTCGCATTGTCCGGTAAACGACACCATCAAAAATCCGCCGGCGCTTTCGCGTAAAATAGATTTACAAAAATAAAACGGTTGCGGCATCCGTGCCGTACCGATCCGAAGCAAGAATTGTACAAGGATGTACAATTCTTGCCCGCGTAATATCGGAGTGTTCCGCACGGTAATGTATGGGGGCCTGCAACGTAAATAAGGCTTAAGTAAAGCGGTGATACATTCCGCCTGTCCTACCGTCCCAAAATATCTTTGCGGTGCATAAGGCCGACTTTTTCAATGTTTTCGGCGAGAGAAAGAGACGCTTCGGACTTTTCTTTCAAATCGATTAAAAAGCGGTTCATCGAAAAGTGTTGATAGACAAAAACCTGCGAGGCGCAGTCCGGGCTGCCGGAAGGCGCGGAACAGTCGGCGTAGGCTTTGTTCAGCGTGTCGCGGTAAACCGAAAAAAGGCCGCGCTCTCGAAGTTCGGCATAACCGATGAGCCACAGCTGACACGGAGTACCCGTATCGTCGGCGCCGTACAAGGCGCGGTGCAGACGCACGGTTGCACGGGCAAACCATACTTGGCTTTCCCGTATAATTTTGCCGAACAGGGGGGCGCCTTCTTTGATGATGAGCGCAAGCTCCTTGGTTTTTGCCGTATGCAGGGGCGTTTTGTTCAATATGAGAACGTTCTTACGGAAATCGATGTTCAGCTCAGGATTTTTGCGGAAAAACCCGTCGGCGATTTTTCCCGATTGGCCGACCAGATAGCGGCGGTTCCGGGCAAGCTGCTCGTCTTTTCCGGGATTGTCGCCGATTAAAATGATGCGTATATCGTCCGTTTTTTGAATATCGTCGAGGGCGCTGTTATAGACAAGGGGCGTATCCAGCGAATAGGGCGGAACCCCGTCTTTGTCCGCCGCTTTTTTTTGCAGGTTCCGCAGTGCCTCGAACAGTCCCGCTTCTTCAATTTGCCGTTGCCACGTGTTTATTTGTGATTTAAAGTCGGCTTTAAATTCCTGTAATGCCTGCCACTGTGCGTCGTTCATTGTGTTTCCGAATTGAATCTTATCAAAAGCCGTGCCGTCTATTTGAAGTCAAATACAACTTTAAGAGCAACGGAAACATCCGTCTCTCCGGCGCTAATCGGTGTGGCGGCGCTGCTCATCTTCAGAGCTCTTTCTTCGAGCGCATAATCGACCGAATTGCGGTACGCCGAGCCGTTTTGGTATTCTTCGATAAAAATCGCTGAACCGAGTTTTTTGCCGGCGGCCGTGCAAAGCGTGTGCGCCGCATTTTGTGCATGCATAAAGGCTTGCGTTCGCGCCTGATCGTATGCTGCGGATGTGTCGCGTGCGTAAAACGAAATATCCGAAAGCTCATTTGCTCCGGCTTGTAACGCGGCATCGATGATTTTTCCCGTGTCCGCAATGTTGCGTACGGTAACGGTCAAGTTATTGCTTACGCCGTAAGAGCCGTATTCGGTTGCACCGGTTTGGGGATTATAGCGTGAGCGGCGGTACACCCTGTAGTCGCGCGTGGCCGTATCTTCCGCACCGATTCCCGCTTTTTGAACAGCCTGTATAACGGCATCCGTAAGCTCGGCATTTTTTGAAGCGGCTTTGGCCGCTTCGTTGTCTTCGGTAACCACGGCAAGGCGTATGCGCGCCGTATCCGGCTTAATGCTTACAATTCCCGTTCCCGTAACGGATATGCCCGTACTTTCGGCTTTGGATGCCGGCGCCGTACAGGATGCACACAGAAAAAAAAGAAAACCCGCACAGACAATACGGTTTATTTTTCGACACGTGTTCATAAAGGCTCCTTACACCATGCATTAAAAATGCACTGAAAACCCGCCGTTTCAAACGGCCGCAATTTCATTATACTATACAACAACCGATATACGCAAAGGCTACACGTTTTTACTGCAGCCGGTTACACACCGCAACATAGGAGGTTCGTGTGTCTCGCCTTTAGGGTATTCGTTTTGTAATGCTGAAAATATAGCGCAAAAAAAAGAAAGTACAAGAATGGCTTTAACACTCCGACCTTATACGGTATTTGAAACCGTCCCGCCTGTTCGAGCACGCCTGCTCGAATACCTCGAGCACTGCTGCTCGAACATCTCGCATAAGGCGATGCAAGTCATTCGCATAACGGCATGCGAGCCATTCGCATACGGCGATACGAGCCGTTAGTGCCGCTCGATACGAGTGTGCCGTACGACCCGATAGGGCGGTAAATCTTTCACCGATACACGCCGGAGTACGCTATACGCATAAGGGAACTCTATATTATTTTCTCAACATCTGGTATACTGTGTAAAACACACCTCGATGCAGTAAGGAGAAATGCATGTATAAAATTATCGAAAAACGGCAGCTTTCCGCCGATGTGTTTTATGAAAAGGTGGAAGCTCCCGACATCGCACACAACCGTAAAGCCGGTCAATTTGTGCTCGTGCAACTTGATACCGAGTATGCCGAGCGCATTCCGCTCACCATTGCCGATGCCGATGCGAAAGAAGGCTGGATTGCGCTGGTTTTTCAAACAGTGGGGGCATCGACTATCAAGCTGTCGCGCTTAAACGAAGGCGACGAAATCGGCGCCGTTTTGGGACCGCTGGGCAATCCTACCCACATAGAAAAAAAAGGCCGTGTCGTCTGCGTCGGCGGAGGTATCGGCGTCGCTCCGCTGCATCCGATTGTACAAGCGCATAAAGCCGTAGGCAATCACGTTACCGTTATTATGGGTGCACGCAACAAAGACCTGATTATCTTTGAAAAAGAAATGCGCGCCCTTGCCGATGAATTCTACCTTATGACCGATGACGGAAGTGCGGGAACAAAGGGCTTGGTTACCGAGCCGCTGAAAAAATTATGCTCCCAAAACCCGAAACCGGAAGAAGCGGTTGCAATCGGCCCCCCCATAATGATGAAATTCTGTTCTCTTACCGCAAAAGAATTCGACGTACCGATTACCGTGTCGCTCAATACGATTATGATCGACGGAACGGGCATGTGCGGCGGCTGCCGTGTAAGCATCGGCGGCACAACCAAATTCGTTTGCGTAGACGGCCCCGAATTCGACGGTCATTTAGTAGACTGGGATAATATGATGCTGCGTATGCGGGCTTTTAAAACCCGCGAAACGGAACAAGCCCACGCATGCCGTATGGAAGCGGCTGCCTTAAAAGGAGCACAATGATGAGTGTATACATAGACAGTAAGACGCTTCAAACACAAGCTGAAAACGAATACAAAACCCTACAGGAAAAACTTAAAA
>CAUTRX010000045.1:0-6744 GCA_963540775.1 uncultured Treponema sp.
CAGGCGTATCTCGGCGCACATCCGAGTCGTTTTGAACCGCCTGCGTACTTTGCGGCTGTTCCGCATTTTCATCTTCGGCGATACGAATAAAGGAGCTTTGTTCTTCGCGGATTTTTTGCACATTCTTTTTTTGACGGGCGGCTTTTACTTGCAAAACGATAAAGTCGGTTAAGCCTACCGCCACACTTAATGCGGCGGCAGTACCGATAATGCTGACTTGCTCTGTTGTGCTCAATTTCGCTTCGGCCGAAGACAGCGGAAACGGGTTCGGAATGTAGGCCGGATTAAAATCGTTTGCGCCGTAACGGTACAACGAATAGGCAAGCGTTACGCCGAGCGCGGTAAAGGGTAAGGAACCCAGTGTAATAATTTCCGAACGCCGCAAATTCTTTGCCCACGATGGCGGTTCTTCGCCTCTTATGTACGGATCGATATGCACTACTTCGGGTTTATCTTTGTCGTCGTTTGTGTTTTCATCGGTACGCTCGTTTTCCGCAGCAGGAGCAAACGGCAAAATAAAAATCAATATGCATACTAAAGCGATTGCCTTTTTCATGTGCTTTTCTCCGAATTATGATTTTGAAAGAGGCGGCTTCCGATACGCACTAAAGTCGAACCTTCTTCGACGGCGATTTCGAAGTCGGAGGACATGCCCATAGAAAGCTCGTTAAGAGAAAAAGATGCAAAGCGTTGCTGCATGTTTTGTGCGGTTTTGCGCAATTGCACAAAAGAACGCCGGATAGCCTCCATATCCTGCGTAAAAGGCGCCATAGTCATAAAGCCGCACACGCACAGTTTTTTTTCTTCGGCGTATTCCAGTGCGCGCACAATGTCGTCCTGCAACACAAAACCCGATTTCGATTCTTCTCCCGTATGCACTTCCAGCAGTAACTTCAAGGGGCGCGCATCGGGTGCAGACTCGGGGCAAACGGAGCTTAAGCGCTTGGCAATCTCTTCGAGCAGTTCAATTCTGTCGATTGAATGAATGCAGTCAACCAGCGGTAAAATCGATTTTACCTTGTTGCGCTGCAAATTCCCTATCATGTGAAGCGACGATCCGGGAAGGTGCAGCTTTCCGCCGCCGTATTTTTGAGCGGCTTCCTGCACACGGTTTTCGCCGAACAGCCGTATTCCGGCCTTATATGCGGCTTCGATTTCCGCGCCGGAGCGGAATTTCGTTACCGCCATCAACTTGATATCGCCCGCTTTTCTTCCGCTGCGCCCGGCCGCATGTGCAATGCGCTCACGCACAAAATCGATATTGGAAGCGATTATTCTTTGCATAATATCCGTTTGCGTATCCACATTTTATCCTTAAACACTGTTTTTTGCGGCGGCCTTTTCGAGAGCGTACTCGTATGAAGCGTCCGCCAATAAAAGTATTTGCCCGGTGCTTAAATCCTCGGCACGGCTGCGCGCATCGATACCGGCAGCCTTCAAAACCGCTTCTGCTACATCGGGACTGCCGTAAAGAGCGCTCAAATTATTTTTTACGGTTTTACGCCGCGATGAAAATAAATTCCTTTGCAGCTTTAAAAATTCGGCAGGGTCTTTGCACGCGGGAAAATTTTCTTTTTTAGTGCACACCACCGCTTGCGAAGTTACGTTCGGACGCGGCCAAAAACTGCCTCCAGCCAAATCCATAAGCGGCTTAATGTCATACGCCCACGAACACAATACCGAAAACGACGAATAATCGGCGGTGCCGCTTTTTGCATTCATGCGCACGGCAACTTCTTTTTGAACCGTAAAAACACAGCGCTCAAAGCGGACACCCGCACAAACGGTATCGGCGATTATTTTGGCAGCGATATTGTAAGGGAGATTGCCGCACAAAAGAGCCGGAGGCCCCGATTGCCCGTACTCCGTTTTCCACGTTTTTAACACATCGCCCGAAGTGATTTTTAAACGCCCCGCTTTTATTTCATCCGCAAAAATATCTTCCAGTGCAAGAACAAAACCGCGGTCGATTTCAAAAACGGTAAGGACGGCGCCGAGTCGCACAATTTCCGCAGTTAAAGCGCCCAGTCCCGGGCCTATTTCCCATACATGCATTCCCTCTTTTATGCACAAGCTGTCGGCGATTTTTGCACGGGCGCGCGGATTTACGAGAAAATTCTGTCCGAATTTTTTTTGCATGGCCATACCGCGCCCGTCTAAATAAGCTTTTAAAAAAGACGGGGAATCGTAATCCATTGTGCGCACGTTAAAACTCCCAACAAGGTTATCGAACAGGTCTATTACCCGCCGAACACAATCGGGGGAAAGCGCCCGAAAAACAATACCGTATATTTTAGTACAATATACAGTACTTGCATAAATGCGCCAAGAGGGACGATTAAAAAGGGCATGGTAAAACACAGTACAACACAAGCACAGCCCGCAACAAAAAACAGCGAAGCGATAGGTGTTACGACAATCGAAGCGACAATGCCTACAGGAGTTATGCTGCCGAAAAGGAGCGCCGTAATCGGTGCGGTAAAAATCCACGCGCCAAGCGAAGCTGCAATCGAGTCCGACACGACGCGCGGTAAAAATCGGCGCAAAAACGGAGCGATAAGCGGCGTGACGATTAAAATACCGGCAACGGCTGCATACGAAAGCATAAATGCCGGATTGTAGATATCGGCATGTAAAAATGCGGTTTGAATAATAAAAGCGCCGCAAAGACAGTCAAAAGCCGCACTTTCATACGTTTGTATCGAAAGGGCTCGCGTGATCATCATCAGTATAAGACATAAAAAGGCGCGCACCAAAGACGCGGAAGCGCCGGCAAACCATATAAAAAGACACATAAGGACAACCGATAAAACCGACGCCGTTCTCTTTCCGGCAAACACGCTTACCAAGGCGGCGGCGGAGATAAACAGCGATAGATGCATTCCCGACAAAGCCAAAATGTGGGATAAGCCCGCATTTTTAAAAGCCTCGGCTAAAGCGCCGTCCGTATATTCACGCGAACCGGACATAAGCGCAAGCAATAAACCTCCTGCATCTTTCCATGCATACAGTATGCGTTTTAAATACAGACGGCACAGGGCGCGTATGTGCGTCAAGCCGTTTTTCCAGCCGGAAAAAGAAATCGTTTCGGCAATAAAAACGGGCATCCGATCGACGGGCGGCCCGAAAAACAGCTGCTTTTTTTCACCGCTCACGCCGCTGCCGGCCGACCCCTCAGACGGAAGCGTGTGCCCCGAGCAAAGAAGGCGGGCGCCCTCTTCCACCGGAACCGCCTCACCCGCAATCGAATACAGTTTTCCCGGATACAAAGCTTCGACCGTTTCGGCGGGAACAAGCAGTTTCACACGCCCCGAGGCGGAAGAACGTACACCGGAGGACAAAACGGATTCGGTATCGAGCAAAACCGAATAAAACCGTCCCGAAGCCGTCTTTACGGGGTTGGAGGCAACGCATCCTTCGAGTGCGGTAAGTTTTTCCGCTTGAATAAGGGAACGGAACACAAAGGGATCGGCTTGTTTTAAAAATCCGCCGTACAAAAGTACGGCTATCGTCAATGCCGCGGTTTTAAGCGGATGGAGCTTTACAAGCGATTCGAATTTGAATTTTACCATTTCAACTTACCTAAGGCTTCGGCTGCCGCCGTGATAACTTCTTCCGGATAATCCTGATACGTCGCGTACAGTAAATCGTCAAAGGCGGTTTTGTCTCCCAATGCATCCAAGTCGTCAATAAGTTCCAGCAGCACCGGCGTACTGACAGCCTTGCGCTCTTCCCTATTTCTATTTAACTCTTTTAAATACCGCGACAAATACAACCCCGCTTCCGAAGAAGCAAGACGGGAAAACGCATGTATTATTTCTATAAAGTGCTCTTCGGTTAACACCCCCGCTTCATATTCTTTGCAAGCGGCGATAAAGGTTTTCCGTATGAGAACGGGAGAACGAGTCCACGACACGCGGTTCAATTCGCGAACGGCTTTTACTTTTAAGGCGACGCAATCTCCCGTGCAGAATTCGGCGCCTTCGGGATTGTAGAGGGTTTGCGAAAGCGCATTTTCGGCCGTTTCCGCCTTAAAAAAATCGGAGTTTTTCGGATTGTGCAATACCAGATCGAGGGCAAGCATTTTTTCCCGCGTACTTCCGTCGGCGATAATTGCGCGCACCGCCTTATCGTACATTCCCGAAAAACCGTTTAAAGCATGCTCCGCTTTTTGCGAAAGTTCCGTATCGGAAAAAGCGTAACAGGTAAACAAAACGGGAAAAGACGAAATATCGTTGAACTGTCCGAGCGTTTTTACCGCCGCCTCCAGAAGACTGCCGTCATCCGCCGACACGCTGTATGAACGAAGTATTTTTTCGGTGTATGCGTTTACCTGTCGAATAAGTGAATCGGGAACTTTAAAATCGCCCGGCCGGACGGCACTTACATTTGCTGCAGAATCGCCGAAGTTTTGCAAAATCAGTTTTTGCAAACGGCGGTTTTCGTTCACGGCAAACAGTTTTTCAAGCAGTGTAAAAGTCTCCGTATCGGAAAAAGCCGGAATTTTTTTAACCGTTTCACAAGCGAGCGTGATAAAATCTTCGTCCGAAGACAAAAGCGCATAATTGTTGCAAACAAACTCAAGCGAAAGGCGGTACAAATCGAGCGGTTTTTCACCCGAAATTCCGGCGTGCTCTATCAAAACTTTTTTACCGGCAATATCCGCTTTGATAAAATCCCGCGTCGTCTCCTGCACTTGCACGGCATATACACAAAAGCGGGATAAAAGTAAAAAAGTACATACAGCATATTTATTCATACTATCCTCCGCGACGGACACAACAGCGCTACCGCTATTGCATCAAAATTTTATATACAAAGGCTAAAATAATATTTTTTGCCTCCATCGATATTTCTTGACAATGAAAATGTATAACGGATTCATTTTGCAGCGCGTTGTATTCAAACGCTTTTGAAACTCCGCACATAACGATATCTTTTCCGTCTATTTGAAATTGAATTTTTATGTGCATATTATCTTTGGCTTTGCCTCCGATACGGATACGGGCACCTTCTTCGCACAGATTTTCAATAATGCATTTTAATCCCTCAGACTCTTCGGGTTTAAGACGGTCTTCGCGATTGCGTTTACCGAGAAAAAGCATGGCACGGATGGAACAGTTCCGGCGGATCGATTTACGTTTTTGAGAACGCGTTAAAACCCCGCCGTGCTCCAAAGCCAAAGCGGGCCGCCCGTTATACAGCACATCCTGTAACACAAGCGTATCGAATAAATATAAAGCGTCTCCTTCGCGGAAAAAGAACAGTGTCACTTTTTTTCCCGTCCATTCGGCGCCGGAGACGGTCATTTCTCCCTCTTCGACGGGCAGTGAAATAATCAGCCGATCGGAATTGTTTATAACGCTCGAGGAAAATTTTCTTTTGTCTTTGCCCGGCAATTTCAGTTTTTGCCCTTGTGCAATAAAACGGCTGTTTTTCAGTGCGTTTTTGCTTTCGTAATACAGCTCGGCTTTGGTGCGACATGCATACAAACGGTTCAAAAATAATTGCGATTCCTCATCTTTTACCGTACCGTCCGCTTCGAATTTCCGCATTACAATACCGATACAGCGGTTTAAAAGCGGCAAAGAGGTATAAAACAAAGCGGGATGTTCCGGTTCGGCCGTAACGACAATGCGCCGTAAATATGCTAATTCCGCCCATTTAAACCCCGCATTAAAACCGCGCACAAAAAAACGTATAATCGGAGTGCACACAAACACAAAACGGAAAAAAACGATAAGAATAATAAAGGCGACTGCAACCGGCACAAACGTATACATAAAACCTCTTATAGTATATTATCATATCCGTGAAGAATGTGCAGCCCGTTACGGGCAAAATTATCGAATATTGTATTATTATTGCAATTTTTGCCGTGCCGCCGGTTTTTGCGCCGAAGCCGGCATTCGAATCGCACACAGCGAATATTCCCGCTTTTTTTTCTCCGGTACCGATTATTTTTTACGCGCTCATCTCGGTTTTTTTATACCTGCGCACAAAAACGCAATTCAGTATAAAAAAAAACGGACAAAACTCTTTTTCGGCCCCAAAAGCCGTATATACATGCGGCGGGGCGCTTCTTTGCTGCTGTGCTTTGATTATTTCGGCATTTTTTTGGAATTATATTGCACGGATTTCACACGAAGTGAAACAGCCGCCCCTCGTCCTGCCAAAAACATTCGGCGGACGGCTTTTATTTTTTACTTCGGCAATTGTTCTTGCTTCATACGAAGAACTGCTTTTTCGCTTTTTTTTACCCGAATGCGGCCTTTTCATTGTCCGAAATAGTACTCACGGTTCGGGAAAATCAAAAATCCCGCCTGCCGGGGTAATCGCTGCGGAACTTATCCCGATCGTTTTATTTACCCTTGCCCACCGCTATTTGGGTATTTACGCCGCAGGTAACGCCCTGTGTGCCGCGGGCATCCTGCGCCTGGCCCTATATAAAAAACTGCACATAGGCGCCCTCTGTGCGGTTCACGGTGCTTACAACATAGCGGTTTTTATTGTCTTAAGCCGCACATAAAAAAAGTATTGATACTTTACATAAATTATGTTATAATAAGCTAACAATAATTAAGAAATAAGGAGTACCACTTGACACAATTCAGACAAAAGTATACATTACCCCCCCCCCCCAGAAAACCGTCCGAAGGTTTACAAGCGCTCGACCGGCGCAACTGCAAGCATTTAACCTGCAACTGCCGGCTTTTATACAAAAACTGCACATACCTGTTTTAC
>CAUTRX010000046.1:0-6647 GCA_963540775.1 uncultured Treponema sp.
TAACCGAGCCGCCGGCCTTTTCGATTTTTTCTTTCGCCCCGGCGGAAACCTTATCCGCACTCACGTTCAGCTTTTTATCCAAATCACCGTTTCCGAGAATTTTTACCGGCCCGGCCGATTTTTTAAGCAGTCCTTTTTCGATAAGCGTTTCGCGGTTTACCGTTTCGCCGTCCGCAAATCTTGCACTAAGCTCTCTGATATTCACTTCGGCATATTCTTTACGGAAAGGATAATTGGAAAAACCGCGGCGCGCAATACGCCGAAACAGGGGCATTTGCCCACCCTCGAATCCGATATAGGTTTTTCCGCCGGAACGGGCTTGCTGTCCCTTATTTCCTTTACCCGACGTCGTTCCGCGTCCCGAAGAAGAACCGCGTCCTACGATACGCTTTTTTTTGTTTGCACCCGCAGGCGCGGAAAGAACAAAGTCAGACATCAGTGCATCTCCTCGACTTTTACCAAATGAGAAACAGAAGCAACCATACCCAATATGGCGGGAGTCGGTTCCTGTTCCGTAAAAGAATTAATCTTCTTTAATCCCAAACAACGGACGGTTGCCCGTTTTGCGGGTTTTTGTCCGATGGTGCTTTTTACAAGTGTTATTTTTATTTTTTTCGCTTTAGCCATTGCTTAACCCCACATATCTTTTAAATGCTTGCCCCGATTTTTTGCAACGACGCGGGCATCCAAAAGGTTTTCAACCGCCTTAAACGCAGCCCGCACAACGTTGATCGATGTATTCGAGCCGAGCGATTTGGACATCACGTCGGTGGCGCCGGCAGCTTCCATAATGGCGCGAATCGGGCCGCCGGCGATAATACCGGTTCCCGAGCAGGCGGGCATCAAAAGCACAGAAGATCCTTTATAATCGGCTTGGATTTCGTGCGGCAAAGTTCCGTGTCTTAAAGGCACGTGCACCAAACTGCGTTTTGCTTTATCTATGCTTTTTTTGATGGCTTCGGTAACATCGTTTGCCTTGCCGAACCCGTAGCCCACGCGGCCTTTTTGATCTCCTACAACCGTTAAAGCGGAAAAGGAAAAGCGGCGTCCGCCTTTTACGACCTTTGCAGTACGGTTCAACTTTACCAACTTTTCAACAAATTCCTTTTGCTGTTCTCTGTCGTGGTTTCTTTTGTGCTCCATAGCTTCTCCTAGAATACGATTCCGGCTTTACGGGCGCCGTCGGCAATCGCTTTAACTACACCGTGATAGAGGTAGCCGTTGCGGTCAAAGACAACCGTCGTTATCTTCTTTTCGGCAAGACGCTTACCCATTGCTTCTCCGATCGCTTCACCGCCTTTAATATTGGGCTTGAGCGAAGAAAAATCTTTTTCCAATGTGGAAACGGATGCAAGCGTTTTTCCTTCATTGTCATCAATCACCTGCACATATAAATTGCAGTTGCTTCTCGTAACCGTCATACGGGGACGTTCAGCCGTTCCGCGCAGGTGTTTTCGGATATGAATTTTTCTCTTTAAGCGCTTCCGATTTTTATCATTCAATTTCTTAATCATAACAAACACCCTTATTTTACGCCGGCCTTACCGACTTTGCGTTTAATTACTTCGGTTTCATAGCGCACACCTTTTCCCTTATAGGGTTCGGGTTTGCGCAACCGGCGAATCTGTGAAGCAAATTCGCCCACCTGCTGTTTATCGATACCGGCAATAGTGATTTTACCCTGTCCGTCGGCGGTAACGGTCAATCCGTCGGGAATCGCCGCAATAAAATCGGTCGAATAGCCTAAATTCATAACCAGCAATTTTCCCTGCACTTCGGCACGGAAACCGACTCCGTTTATTACGAGGGTTTTGGAAAACCCGTCGGTAACCCCCGTTACCATATTCCGTATAAGGCTGCGGTATAAACCGTGAGCCGCCCGCGCATTTTTACTGTCATCCGCGCGGCACACAAGAGCCTGACCGTCCTTAACATCGATTTTTACCAAGTCCGAATAATCCTGCGTTAATTTTCCCTTCGGACCTTCAACGGTAATCAGGTTTGCAGCGGCCGATACTTTTACTCCCGCCGGAATGGCAACGGGAAGTTTTCCTATTCTTGACATACTTCCTTTCTCCTTACCAAACGGTGCAAATCAATTCGCCGCCGATCATTTTTTCGGCCGCTTTTTTACCGGTAGTAACACCTGCGGACGTCGATACGATAACCGTGCCGTACCCGTTGTATACACGGGGCAAATCTTTGTAACCCGAATATACACGGCGGCCGGGTGTCGACACCTTTTTTAAGCCGTGAATAACGGGTACATTTTCATCATCATATTTAAGAAAGATGCGGATAACATTTACGTTATCCTGTGCAATCTTTTTAAAGTTCTTAATATAGCCTTCCGTTTTCAGGATTTTTACAATTTCCAGTTTTAACTTGGACGTAGGCACGTCAACTTTTTCGTGGCGCGCACTGACGGCATTCCGAACTTTGGTAAGCATATCCGCAATGGGGTCTGAAACACTCATACTATACTCCTACCTCTTTTACCAGCTGGATTTTGTAACGCCCGGTAACAGGCCTTCACTGGCTAACTTGCGGAAACACAGACGGCACATCTTGTATTTCCGTAAATATCCGCGGGGGCGGCCGCATATTTGGCACCGGTGCACCAATCTGGTACTGTACTTCGGTTTGCGGGCAGCCTTAATAATCATCGACTTCTTTGCCATGAACTCCTCACTTCCTAAAAGGCATTCCGAACTTGGTAAGCAAAGCGCGGGCATCGCTGTCGGTGCGGGCGCTGGTTACGATATTCACATTCAAACCGGAAACGCGTTCGATTTTATCGAAGTCAATTTCGGGGAAAATGATCTGTTCCGTAATACCGAGAGAATAATTTCCGTGACCGTCAAATCCGTTCGGATTGATGCCGCGGAAGTCCTTAACACGGGGTAATGCAACGTTGATAAGGCGGTCTAAAAACTCATACATATGAGCGCCTCTTAACGTAACCATAACACCCACTTCGTTGCCCTCACGGAGTTTGAAGTTTGCGATACTCTTTTTAGCCTTTGTTTTCACAGCTTGCTGACCCGTTATCAAAGTGATGTCGGTAACTGCGGCATCAAGGAGTTTCTTATTTGTGAGAGCTTCGCCGACGCCCATGCTTACCACAATCTTTTTAACTTTGGGTATTTGCATAACGGACGTGTAGCCGAGTTCTTTAAAAAGCTCGGGTGCGATTTTATCCTTATAGACTTTCTTAAGCCGGGGTATGTAATTACTCATTACAGGGTATCTCCACATTTACGGCAAACACGCGTTTTTTTATCGCCGTCGATTTTGTATCCGATTTTGGTAGGACCGCATTTTTTACACACAATCGCTACGTTTGAAATATGCAACGGAGCTTCGATTTCGGCAATACCGCCTCTATCCTGCTGGCTGCGTTTTTTCATTGCTTTTTTTACGATATTACATCCGGCAACAATAACCCGATCTTTATCGCGGACAACACGGATAACGTTTCCGCGCTTGCCCTTGTCTTTTCCGGCAATGATTTCCACCTGATCTTCTTTACGAATCTTGAATTTCTTTTGCATTTTTATCTCTCCTCAAGACCCGTTATAAAACTTCCGGGGCTAACGATACGATTCTCATATAGTCCATATCGCGCAACTCGCGGGCTACCGGTCCGAAAACACGCTTCCCCTTCGGATTGTTCGACGCGTCTATAATAACGCACGCATTATCGTCAAAGCGGATATATGTCCCGTCCGAGCGGCGATATTCTTTAGCAATCCGCACGATAACGGCTTTTTCAACCGAACCCTTTTTTATCGTCGAAGTGGGAATCGCGTCTTTTACCGCCACGACAATCACATCCCCGATACTCGCATATCTGCGGTGCGAGCCGCCGATAACTTTAATGCACTGAACAACCTTTGCCCCGGAGTTATCGGCTACATTCAAATTTGTCTGCATCTGAATCATTTTCCGTACCTCCTACCGTGCCTGTTCAATAATTTCGGCAAGCCGCCAGCATTTTTCGCGGCTTAAAGGCCTGCATTCAACTATCCGCACACGGTCGCCGATATGGGCGGTATTGCCTTCGTCGTGTGCCTTGCATTTTTTGACGCGCGTTACGTACTTTTTATAAAGTCTATGCAGCTTTTTTGTAGAAACCGACACGACGATGGTTTTATCCATTTTGTCGCTGGTTACAATTCCGACAAAAGAACGCTTTGACTTCTTTTTTTGCACTGCTTGTTCTTCCACGGGTCAACTCCTACTTATTTTGACCGGCAATTTCTTTTTGCCGGATCAGCGTATTCATCGTCGCTATTTCGCGCCGCAAGGTACGCTTTTGCATCGGGTTATCCACATGACCGATTGCCATTTGGAACCGAAAATCCATGTACTTTCTTTTAAGCTCGTTCCGTTTTACGACAAGCTCGGAATAAGACAACTCTTTATCTTTTTTTGCCATTACCGTACCTCTCAGTCCACCACGGTGCGGTAAGCGACCTTTGTCTTAATGGGAAGTTTGCTTCCCGCGAGCTTAATCGCCTGCTCCGCCAAATTGATGTCAACACCCGCAACTTCAAATATAATTTGACCGGGCTTAATGACGGCTGCCCAAAATTCGGGCGCACCTTTACCCTTACCCATACGGGTGTCCGCCGGTTTTTTCGAAACGGGTTTATCGGGAAACACCCGGATCCACACTTGACCGCCGCGGTTTATTTTACGGTTTAAAGCAACACGGGCGGCTTCTATATGTTTTGCGGAAAGCCAAATGGGTTCCAAGGCAACAAGCGCAATCTCGCCGAAATCGAGATTACAGCCCCGCGTCGCCTTACCCTTTATCCTTCCGCGCTGCACCTTGCGGTGCAAAACTCTTTTAGGACTCAGCGCCATACTTAACTCCTTTCTTCCGCCGCGGCATTTTTATCGGCTTTATCCGCTTTATCGTTTTTTGTAGCAGCCTTCTTTTTTCCGGCGCCCTTTTCTTCCGAAGCATTTTTCGCCGACGGTCTTACATCCGCATTATCCGGACGACTCGTCCGTTCGCGGCGCTTTTTTAACAGCTGTCCGGCATCTTCGTTTTGCTCGCGGCTGTACATCATTCCGTTATACACCCACACTTTTACGCCGATTTTACCGAAAGTGGTAAGCGCTTCCGCAAAACCGTAATCGATATCGGCACGCAGCGTATGAAGCGGAACGCGTCCGTCCTTATGCTCTTCGGTACGCGACATTTCAGCACCGCCCAAACGGCCGCTGATACGGATTTTTACACCCTGGGCACCGGTTTTCATCGCCCCCGAACACGCCTGCTTTAAAGCTTTGCGGAAAGAACCGCGGTTTACCAGTTGGCGCGCTACATTTTGTGCGACCAGCGCCGCATTGATTTCGGCACGTTTAATTTCTTTAATTTTGATTTGAATCTTTTTTGTCAAGTGTTTTTGAAGTTCCGCACCGATTTTTTCGATATTGGCGCCCTTAATACCGATGATAACACCGGGGCGCGCCGTGTGTATTACAATCGTAACACGCTGAGGGTGACGTACGATTTCAATATCGGCAATATCGGCATTTTTACATTCAGGCAAATCCTGAATCATTTTCCGAATCTTCAAATCTTCAAGAACCAAATCCGCATATTCGCGGGGATCCGCATACCAGCGGGATTGCCATGTTTTATTTACCCCTAAGCGCAGTCCGATAGGGTTTACTTTTTGTCCCATCTTACACCCCCGCCTTTTCCGCTACAACAACGGTAATATGACACATACGCTTTAAAAGCATGTCCGCACGTCCTTTGCCACGGAACCACACCCGCTTCAAACGAGGTCCTTCATCGATGCGGATTTCTTTAACGTAAAGCATATCTTCATCAAGTTTTTTATTTGCAAAAAGCGCATTCGCCACTGCGGACTTTAAAGTTCCGCCGAGCAGCTTTGCACCCTTTTGCGGCATATTTGCAAGAATAGCCGCAGCTTCCGAACATGATTTCCGCTTAATAACATTCGCTACAGGGCGAACCTTTGTAGGAGATGCTATCAGGAATTTCGTTACGGCTTTATATCCGTTTGTTTCAACCATTGCAACCACCTACCTATTTACCGGACTTTTTATCGGAACCGGCATGTCCGCGGAAAATACGGGTCGGAGAAAACTCGCCCAGCTTATGCCCGACCAGGTTTTCCGTAATATATACGGGCACCCAGGACTTGCCGTTATACACCGAAATCGTATTGCCTACCATCTCGGGAATAATAGTCGAACAGCGTGAATAGGTTTTAATCATCTTTCTGTCCGCCGCCTTATTCATTTCAATAACCTTTTTATAAAGACTCTTTTCAATAAAAGGCCCTTTTTTAACCGATCGCGACACGATATACTCCTCTGCTACTTCTTCCGGCGCGTAACAATGAAATTGTTAGACACTTTCCGCTTTTTGCGGGTTTTATATCCACGGCAGGGCTGCCCCCAGGGTGTAACGGGATTGCGACCTTTTCCGGCGCCTTCACCGCCTCCGAGCGGGTGGTCCACAGGGTTCATAGCCATACCACGAACAGCGGGACGGATACCGAGCCATCGGTTGCGTCCGGCCTTACCGAGCTGAGTGTTCATACGATCTTCGTTTCCGACAACGCCGACCGTCGCATAGCAGTTGCTGTTGATCCTGC
>CAUTRX010000047.1:0-6638 GCA_963540775.1 uncultured Treponema sp.
CGGAGAACTGGTGCTGCGCGGCCGCATTAAAGATACGATTGTATTGCGCGGCGGAGAAAATGTCGAACCGCTTCCTATCGAAATGCGTATAAACGAATCGCGCTTTGTCGCTCAATCGGTTGTGGTGGGGCAAGACCAAAAATATTTGGCCGCACTGATTGTTCCTGCAGAAGACGAGGTAAAAGCATTTGCCGCGGAAAAAGGATTGGACTGCGGCGACTATAAAAAACTGCTGCTCTGTGGTGAAGTGCAAAAACTTTTTGAAAGCGAACTTGCCGCGCTGGTTAATGCCAAAAGCGGCTTCCGTTTGTTTGAACGTATAAACGCCTTTGTGCTGCTGCCCAAAGCCTTCGAGGCGGGCGTTGAATTGTCGGCCAAGCAGGACATTATGCGCTATAAAATTCCCGAATTGTACGCAAAAGAAATGCAGATACTTTTCCGCTGAAGGCAGTCGGGGTTTGCCGACTGCGCGTGCCTTCTGTCCGCTCCGGCGGCGCTTTTTTCCCGACAGTTTGCAGGGCGGAGTTATTCATCTTTTACAATCATCAAACTGTGCGCTTGATACTTGGGAATGAACCGCTTTACCGTTCCGTTTTCAAAACCGACACTAATAACGTGATTACCGTCGACGTTTTTCGTTCCGATGATAATTCCGTAGCCCCATTCGTCGTGGTATAAACGAACGCCCCGTGCCCAACGCATGGCCAGCGGATCGAGCACCGCCGTTGTTTTCCCGTCCGTTTCGGTGTAACCGGCTTTGTGCAAAAGGGCAAAATTGTACGGAACTTTACCGATAATTTCCACGGCGCCTTTTTCCAATTCATACAAAAACGGACTTGGCTCCATATAATCGCTGCGGCCGTACAGCCTGCGCGCTGCGCAGCACGTCATATACAACTCGTCTTTTGCCCGCGTAATGCCCACGTAAAAAAGGCGCCGCTCTTCTTCAAGTTCTTCGTTCGATTTATCGGCGCGCGGAAAAATTCCTCTTTCAAGTCCCGTGATGATAACGCGCGGAAATTCCAGCCCCTTGGTGTTGTGTAGGGTTATCAGCGTTACCGCGTCCTTGGGATCTCCGTCGTCTTCCGGGGTTTCGAGCGTGCGGTCGAGTTCAATGTGGTCGAGAAAATCCAACAATCCTGCGCGCGTTTTAGGATAAAATACGGCGCTGTTTGCAAGTTCCTGCATGTTCGCCGTTTTTTGAGTTCCCGCAATTTCGTCTTGAGCGCTGTAATATTCATTCAAGTTTGAAGACAGTATGATTTTTTCGACAAAATGGGAAAGATTTTGATCGGCTGCAGCGCTTTCGGTGCTGTCTGCAAACAGTGTGCCGTCGGTATCGTGTTCCGGAGCAGTGCCGTCCAAAAAGGCATTCAGCGAACTGATGAGCGCTGCAAAATCTTGCACGGCTTGTGCCGTTTTTTTAGATAAAAAAGATGCGCTCATTGTGCAGCCTTTTATAAAATCGGTGTCGGAGCCGTGTGCATGTGCCGATCGCACAAAATCCACTATTTTGTCTTGCGAAACGGCACCGACGGAGCGGGCGGGTTTATTCACTATGCGACGGAATGCTATTTCGTCTTTGGGATTTGCGATGAGGGCTAAAAAGGCGAGAATGTCTTTGATTTCTTCCCGTTCGTAAAACTTTAAAGACCCGACAACGCTGTAGGGAATTTTGCGGTGTAAAAATTCGGTTTCGAATCCGAGCGATTGAGCATTCGTGCGGTACAAAACCGCCCAATCCGCATAGGGACAGCCTTTTTTGTAAGCTTCTTGAATAAGGTCGGCGCAAAAAGCGGTTTCGGTATCCTGTGTCGGTAAAAATGCGAGGACGGGGCGCTTGCCTTCTCCGCGTTCGGAGCGGAGCGTTTTTCCCAAGCGTTCGGTATTATTGCGCACTACATTGTCCGCCGCATTTAGAATCGGAGACACCGAACGATAATTGCGCTCCAAGCGGATAATTTTTGTTCCCGGAAAATGGTCTTGGAAGGTTAAAATATTTTTGACTTCGGCTCCGCGGAATTTATAAATCGATTGGTCGTCGTCGCCGACTACGCACACATAGGTTGAATTTGAAGCGAGCTGCTGCAAAAGCAAAAACTGAGCGGTGTTCGAATCCTGATATTCATCGACCATGATGACTTTAAAACGCTCGTGCATACGCGAACGTACATACTCGTTGCTGCGCAGTACGCATACGGGCAGCATGATAAGGTCTCCGAAGTCGACATTTCCCGTTTCCCGCAAGCGGTTTTGGTAGGCGGCATAGATTTCGGGAAAATCGGGGTCGCTTTCTATCGTACTTAACTCGGGGGAGTCGGGGAACAGGCAATAATCTTTTGCCAGTGAGATTTTATGCGCGGCGTGAGCGGCTTGCTGCCGGCTTAAGCGCGGCACGGCTTTTGAAAGCAGCGTTACCGTATCGTCATCGTCGTACACGGTAAAGTTTGCGCTGATTCCCGCTTGTGCGGCAAAGCTGCGCAAAAAGTGCGCACCGAATGAGTGAAAGGTGCGGATTTGTGTGTAGGCGGCTTTTTCTTCCAAAAGACGGGCGCGTTCGGCCATTTCGTTTGCGGCTTTTTTGGTGAATGTTACCGCCAAAATGGATTGGGGGTCGAATCCTTTTTCGCCGATAAGGTAGGCGATTTTTGTCGTAATGACGCGCGTTTTCCCCGAACCTGCCCCCGCTAAAATCAACAGGGGGGAACCTTCGTGTACCGCCGCTTCGTATTGTTCGGGATTTAACGCTTTTAAATAGGCGCATTCACTCATAGGCTAATTCTCCGATTACATCGACGCCGCGTACGCCCGTTATGCGCACCGGTACAAGAGCGCCCGGAAAAATCTCCGGCTTTTTTTTATGTGCGCCGCTTTGCGGATCGTCGTCGATACGTACAACGCACAGGCCGTCAACTTCGGGGGCTTGAAAACGGCAGCGCCCCAAGGCAAAGGCGGACGTATCTTCATCGGCGGCAAAAGGGCTTACTTTATCGTCCGGCTGTATCTTTTTCTGTGTTTCGTTTTGCGTTCGGGCGGCATTCGCCGGTATGTATTCTTCGATGAGGACATCGCACGTGCGCCCTATATATGTACGGAGCAGCCGCTCCGTTATTTTTTCCTGAGCGCTTTGCAGTTTTTCGATACGCGCCCGTACCGTTTTTGCCGGAACCTTCCGCTTGAGTAAAGCTGCTGGCGTGTCTTCTTCGGCACTGTAGGCAAAACAGCCCGACCACAGAGGTTCAATTTCTTTTAAAAACCCGAGTGTGCGTTCGGCTTCTTCGTCGGTTTCGCCGGGAAAACCGCATAAAAAAGTGGTACGCAAAACCGCATCGTTCAATGCCTCTTTTATGCTGCGGATAAGCTGAATGTACCTATCCGCGCTTCCGTTGCGGTTCATGGCACGGATAATGCGGTCATCGCCGGATTGAAACGGAAGGTCGAAATACGGAATAATGCGCGGGTCTTTTTGTATAATCGGTATAATGTCGGCGGGAAAATGGTCGGGGTGAATGTATAAAAGTCTAAGCCAAAACCTGCCCGGTAAAGCGCTTATTTTTTGCAAAAGCAAGCTTAAAGGAGAAGGGGTTTGAAAATAAAGCGGGTGCAGCGAATTGCCCTCGTCCGCACCATCGCAGCCGTAAGCCGCCAAATCCTGTCCGATAAGATTGAATTCGAATACGCCGCGTTTTTGTAAGGCGCGGATTTCATCCGTTATGTCGTCCGCGCCGCGGCTGCGTAAACTGCCCCGTATGAGCGGAATGGCACAAAAAGAACAGCGGTTATTACAGCCTTCGGTAATTTTAATGTAGGCGGAGGCGGGAAAGCCCAGCAGTTTATGCCGTTCGCCCGCGCACACTCCCTGTTGTGCGCGCTTTATTACAGGGCGCCCGCCTGTTTCAAGTTTTTCGATCAATTCGTCCAAAGCACTTAAATCGCCGTTTCCGAATACCGCATCGGCTTCGGGCAGCGCTTCGGCAAAAATGTCGGCATAGCGTTCGGACAGGCAGCCGGCCAGTACGATTTTTGCGTCGGGACGGGCTTTGCGTGCGGCAAACAGAGCATCAAGCGATTCTTTTTTTGCGCTTTCGATAAAACCGCACGAATTGATAATAATCAATTCCGCCTGCTCAGGATTTTCGGTGTACGTATACCCGCCGTTTTCCAGCCGGCAGATAATCAATTCCGCATCGACTTGATTTTTTGCACAACCGTGCGTGTCGAGGTAAAAATACCGGGGGGCGCTACGGACACGGTCAGTCAACTTCCGCTACCGTCAATTTGTAACTTCCGTCGCTGTCTTTTATCCAGCGAATGTCCTGTACCGAAACCTGCCCCGGCCGGCCGATCTCCAAATCGTAGTACCTGCCTTCGGCAAGCACTTGCATTTTTACCGTGTTGGCGTTTGAAATCCACACGCGCAGTACGTTTTGTGCGGACATTTTTAACGTATCGCCGGAAGACAAAAGAGTTTCAACCGCGTCGTGGCGGTCGCTCTTATAGCGGTATAGGCATACGCCGCGGAAACTGGCATTTATTGTAAACGGATATGCGCGTTTGTCCTGCAAAATAACCGTATGTTTGCTTCCTTCTTTAAGGGCTTTGCCCGAATCGAGGGCGATGCTCCCTTCCGCGGCCGTTTCGACGGAGGCCGGCGGCGCACCCGTGTCCGCTTTTGCAAACATGCGCACTTCCGCCCCCAGATTTTCATCGGTTTTGGAAATGTCGGATAAAAACACCACCAAATCGGCGCTGCCGTTTCCGTCAATGTCCATTTCGAGCTCTTCGCCCAATTCGACATATTGAAGGCCGATGGGTGTTTCCAATGCAAGTGCGTTAAGCGTATTTTCAACGTTTACTGTAAGTACATTGCCGGGAACGGAAAGTTTTATGTTATCGCCTTTATACAAGCGCTGTTGTAGGGGGATTGGCGAAACGGTGTAGGATTGACCTTTGCCCGCGTTTAAATCGACGGCGGTAACACCCGTGTTGTCGGGTTTGCCGTTTATAAAATACAGCAGTGAAAATCCCGCCGCGGTACACAAAACAAGGGCGCCGCCGATAATGACCGCAATCAGTTTTTTGCTCATTCGGTTTTTTATAATCAAGTTTTCGGGAACAGGAGATTCCTGAAGCGTTTTTCCTTGGAACAATTTTGTAATGTAAGAAGCGTCAAGCCCCAAATAATCGCTGTAGTTGGACAAAAAACCTATCACATATGTATAACCGGGAAAGATGTCGGTGTTTTCGGTTTCCAAAGCCTCCAAATACTGCTTTGAAATAGCGGTATCGCGGGACACTGTTTCCAAACTGATGTTTTTTTCTTCCCGCTTTTCGCGCAGCAAATTACCGAAACTTTCCATGTATGTTCTCCTTACTCCGTAAACAAAAAGTTATTATATGTGTTGGCGGAAGACGGAGCATCATACAAAAAGCGCGTGTCGGGGATATTTTGGTTTAAAGCGTAATTTGTAAAATCGAATTTAAATACGTCGCCGCTTACTGCGGAAACCGCTTCTACACGGCGTATAAGCAGTGTGGACGGATTTACGGAAAGTTTTACGGTACGGAATCCTTCGGCCGTATTTTTGCGCGACAAAACCAATTTTATCACTTGCTCGTCGCTGCCCTCATCGAGGGGAACGGGCTCTTGTCCCGTTTCGTAGACGATGGAATAGTAGCGGTTCATTAAGGCAAGTCCCTGCGGTGTTGCAAGGTTTGCGCCGTTTGCACGGCTGTTTCCTTCGAGCGATTGACTTAATATTGCGCGCGGCCCGGGAAGGTAGACGGTTAGTTGTTCCCCATTAAATACGATAACCTGCGTTTCGGGATTGGAAAAATCGACGCGGAGCAGATTCGGTCTTTTAAAGGATACGCGCGAACGCATAACCCTTTTGTTTACCGTTACGGTCATATCCGCCTCATAATCCCGTATGGAGGCGTAGGTTTCGGATACTGTTTTAAAAAAGGCATTTACCGTCAGTATCGGCGCCTGCGCATAGACACAGACGGCGGCATACAGTGCAAAAAGTATTCCCAGATTCAGTTTTTTCATTTATATGCGGCTCCCTTTGCGCGCTATTCTATTGCCTATAATAAAAAAGATTCTCCTATAAGTCAAGGGTACCGGCGTTTGTGTTTTGGCTAGCCGGCGTTTTGTCCGGCTGGTAAGGCTATATCAGATGTGCATGAGTCCGTAGAAAAAACGGAAAAGCGTGTCAAGTACAAAAGTACCGTTTCAAGAAAAAAGATTAGTATATACTAATAAAAACAATGCTTATCGATACGGCCATATTATCGATAGCAAGGAGGTTTTGTATGGCAATCAAAAGAATCGGCATTATTATGTCTTTATGCGTTCTGCTTGGAATCCTTTTCGCTTCATGTGCGACAACATCACGTTCAAAAGATATGAACATGAAAGATGATGGCATGATGACCGAAAAAGACATGTCGTCCGACAAAGGTATGGACATGAAAGATAACGGCATGATGAAAAAAGATGATATGTCGTCCGACAAAAGTATGGACATGAAAGACGACGGCATGATGAAAAAAGATGATATGTCGTCCGACAAAAGCATGGACATGAAAGATGACGGCATGATGAAAAAGGACGATATGAAAAAGAAGTCCTAAAC
>CAUTRX010000048.1:0-6538 GCA_963540775.1 uncultured Treponema sp.
TAATAAAAAACAGTTGTATTTATCGGGCATACGTGCTATTCTGTAGAGAATGAAACGGGCATTTACTTTTATCGGTGTATATATTTTTACGCTTTTGTTCGTCACGGTTTTGGTATCGGCCGTATTGTTGTTGTCTCCGGATGCTCCGAATGTATCCGAGTATACAGGCGCATTTGAACGCATTGCCGATATTTTTGTATTTTCATTTTTTTCGCTGCTTCCGCTGGCGGGAGTGTTTTCCTTGTTAGCTGTCGTATTGACCGCCGTAAAACGGGGACGGACAACGGTTTTGGAATTTTTAACCTATATTTTCTTGTCCTGCATTGCATGGCTGATTATCATTCCCGTTTCTTTTTTGTATAATCCGGCCTCTAACGTATGTTTTATGATAACCGGCCGGAACGTTTCGCCTGCACAAATATTTTTTAAAACCGGTTTTTTACACACCGCTTTGAGCGGCTATGAAGGCGTTTATCTAAATCCGCCGCCGGTACTGATAAAATCGGTTTCGGCATTGATTCATGTCGGAAATATGTTGCAAAGCGCGGTGGAAAGCGGACGACTTTCTTACTTAATGTCCGCATCGGCTGGCATAACCTTTATATCGCTCTATGCCTTTCACGCTTTTTCACAGTGGAAATTTATGAATGCTTTTTTGATTACCATACTTTGGCTGGGAGTAAGTGCTTTGAATATATACATATATATGCCGCCGCTTAAAGATTTATTTACGCACCAATGGATGCCGCTGATTGTAAACTCTTCCGTATCGATCTTGTTTTGCATACCGCCGCTGATAAGTGCAATCGCACACAGAAACACAGAAGCCGAGTACTGAAAATGAAAATAGTTGCACGCTCCACTCTTTTAATATCGTTGTATACCGTGTTTGCCTTTTTGTTTTTTATCGGCAAAGCCTTTTTCTTTACGAACATACCCGAGCTGTTTCCTGAAGATATTGTGCAATGGCGCTTTGTTACGGGCTTGTATGAGTTTTTGTATTGGCTGCCGTCGATTTTGGCAGCGGTAAACTGCATTGCTCTTTCATGGGCATTCGGTAAGGATGCGGAAAAAAACCTTGCAAGATTTTCCGCCGTTCAGCTGAAAAATTACCGCTCCGTTCTTATCGCCGCGGGCATATGTGTCGTTTTGTGTTTTGTCTGCGCCGAAGTTTTTGTCCCGATGGTATCCGCCGCAGAAAAGCGCTTAAAAACCCGCGTCGAAAACTATATGTGGTATGCATATCATGCGCAAAGTGCCATTGATGAAGGAAACGCTGCCGCCGCATTTGCATATGCGGAAAACGCTTTAACGTTGCAGCCTGCCGACGAAAACATGAAAAAACTGCGCGACTCGGCACAGCGCCTATCGATACAAGGGAAATACCGCGGCGGCGCGGCGGAACACATGCCGGCGGATATAGCGGAAATCGAAAGTATGCCCAATTCCGCCTTGGTGTTATTCAAAAAAGCGCAGGAAGCGTTTGACAATAAAAGTTTTTTCGACGCGCACTATTATGCATGGTGGGCATTAAAACTGGCCGGAGAAAACAGCGCCGACAGCGACGCTATCCGCCGTTTGGCGGTCGAAGCGTGGGAAATCATATCTACGTGGTCGGGTTTTGAAACCAATGAAGATTCGCGAATCTTTTTAAAAAAACGGGAAGGATACGCGGCACTCACGGAAGGGAATATTTTAAGTGCATATTATATATTCCGCGACTTATACGAATTGAGCGAATTTGATCCCGATATTGCCCGCTTTCACCGCCGTGCAACGGAGGCTTTACTCCGCCAATACTTTTTTATCGACGAAACGAGAAATATCGCCCATATTGAAAACTTTAAGGACGTTTCATTTAAACTGCAACGTCCCGATGGCGGCTTTGACGCTATCACAATCGACGGGGTAACGGACGTTGCGCAAACCGATCGTTTTGTAAAATATCTGCGCAATTATTCCTGTCAGTCGTATAACGAAAGCGGCAAACTTATGTATTCAGTATCGGTGCCGTATGTAAAAGTTATCGGACAAAAAGCGGGATCTTTCGGCAACGATTATGCAAAACATACCGGCATTCAGAATCCGGAAACCTTCGTTCCGCTGCTTTTAATGACATCGGTAGACCGACGGCATTACGGTATTGTCGGAAGCCCGCGGTATTCGACGCCGGACGGCGAGCTTCCCATGCAGGATATTACGCGGATTATCCCCATGTCGTTAAAGGATTTTGATATGGTGTGCCGCGCCGCTTCGGAAGGCCCGATGTATATGAATTTGGCGTTTTTATTCCGCTTTATGCCGATTGCGCAACGCTACGGTTTTTCGCCGCACATATTCGCAACCGCCCTGCTTCAGCGTTCCTGCCGCCCGATGCTGTTCCTTGTATTTTTTCTATTGCTGGCTATTGTCGCATGGAATTTCAAATTGGAATCCTCAAAACTGTTCCGTTTTTCGTGGCTTTTCAGCCTTCCCGTATTTACGGTTTTTCTTCAATATTGTATCGAATTTATACGCTATTCGATGAATCTTGTGTATTACGCACTTGCATCGTTTACTTCGTATGCGCAGCTGCCGGCGGCCTTTATACTGTTTTTTGTCACAGTTGTAATACTTTCGCTGCGATTTTTATCTTTGCATGATTTGCCTGCCGACGACTGAACGTGCATGTTGTCCGGCCCAAATAAACTGAACCGATCGGTTTGATTTACGCCCGCTGCAGTATAAAAAAAGCGGCGGGTTATGTACACGAATCAACCCGTTCGATATGTGCGCCCAAACTTTTAAGCCGTTCGGTTAAATGTTCATAACCGCGCTCCACTTGGTAAATATTTCGGATTATACTGCTACCGCGCGCGCACAAAGCGGCAATAACAATCGCCATGCCCGCACGCACATCGGGGGAGGACAGTTCTTCGTCGCCGTGCAATACACACGGACCGGAAACCACCGCTCGGTGCGGGTCGCACAAAGTAATGCGCGCCCCCATACCGATAAGTTTGTCGACAAAAAACATACGCGATTCGAACATCTTTTCGTGAATAAGTACCGTACCCTTTACCTGAGTTGCCACCACGGTCATGATGCTGGTTAAATCGGGCGGGAATCCCGGCCACGGCGCGTCGTCTATCTTCGGTATCATTCCGCCCAAATCGGTATTGACTTGCATTTCCTGCGCCGACGGTACCTTTAAAACATCGCCGTCCGTTTCCCAATGAATGCCGAGTTTACCGAACGAAAGTTTTATAGGGCGCAAATCGCAATTTTGTACCCCTTCTATTTCGATACTGCCCCGCGTCGCTGCTGCCAATCCGATAAAAGAACCTATTTCCATAAAGTCGGCGCCGATACGGAACTCGCAACCTTTCAGTTCTTTTACGCCTTCTATCGTTAAAATATTCGAACCGACACCGCTTATTTTGCCGCCCATAGCGTTAAGCATACGGCACAGATCCTGCACGTGCGGCTCGCATGCGGCATTGGTGATAACGGTTTTACCCTTTGCAAGAACGGCCGCCATCAGAGCGTTTTCGGTTGCCGTAACCGACGCTTCGTCTAAAAACAAATCGGTACCGGCAAGTTTGTTGGCCGTAAAGGTAAAACGCCCGTCGGTATTTACGCGCGCGCCCAATTCGGTCAACGCCAAAAAATGCGTATCGAGGCGGCGGCGCCCGATAACGTCTCCCCCGGGAGGCGGCATAACCGCTTTACCGCAGCGGGCAAGCAGCGGGCCTGCAAACAAAATGGACGCGCGGATTTTTTTTTGAAAGCTCGGCGGGAATATCCGTTTGCTTCATATTTTTCGCTTCAATTGTCCATGAGTTTTGTCCCGCGGCTTTTACCGAAGCACCGAGCGCTTTTAGAATTTCAAGCATAACCGCCGTGTCGGCAATGTCGGGAATATTGTGCAAGGTAACCGGCTCGGCTGTTAAAATACTCGCCGCAATACAAGGCAATGCGGCATTTTTATTGCCGCTGACTTTGATTTTGCCCTTTATGGGAAAGCCGCCTTCGATATGATATTCACTCATCGTTTTTTGCTCCACAAATCAATCAGCTCGCCGATTATACCTACGGCGTAGGTCATTTGATTTAAGGACGCCCATTCTCTGCGCGAATGAAAATTATGACCGCCGTTAAAAATATTGGGCGTGGGGATTCCTTTTTCGGTTAAGCGTGAACCGTCGGTACCGCCGCGGATAGGCTTACAAATCGGCTTAATGCCCAGATTGTCCGCCGCTTGCAGTAAAGTTTCCATAACTTCGGGATGCTCATCCATTTTCGAGCGCATATTGACGTATTGTTTTGTGTGCTTAACCTTTACCGAGGAACCGGGGAATTTATATTCCATCGCCTTTGCCAAAACACTGACGGTTTTTTTGCGGCGCTCCATAGCTTCATCGGTGTAATCGCGCAAATATAAAACCGCTTGAGCTTCTTCGATATGTCCTTCTATGCTCATGGGAGCGTAAAAGCCCAAATAACCGTCGGTGGCTTCGGGACTTTCGTTTTGGGGCAAAAGGTTTATAAAGGCGGCAGCCATCGTAACCGCATTGACCATATCGGGGCGGGCGGTTCCCGTATGCTTTGATTTTCCCGTAAAGGTAATTTCGCTTTTCCACGCGGTAAAACATTCAAATTCCAATTCGCCTATATGGCCGCCGTCTATCGTATAACACCGGCGCGACTGAATCCAATCCAGAGGAACCTTGTCCATGCCGTGTCCCGTTTCTTCATCGGGACTGAATATGATTTCAATTTGGCCGTGAGGCTTTTTTTCAATATTCAATAAAAAATCAAGTGCCGTCATAATGGACGCGATTCCGGCTTTATCGTCGGCACCCAGCAACGTAGTACCGTCGGTACAAATGATTGTTTCTCCTACCGATTGCGTAAGATCGGGATCTTCTGCGGGGTCAAGGCACACACCGTCTTTCAGTTTTATAACCGAGCCGTCGTAGTTTTTTATAACCTGCGGCTGAACATCTTTTCCCGACACTTCGCCGGCGGTATCCATATGTGCCAAAAAGCCGACGGACGGGGCTTTTTCGTACCCTTTTGAAGCGGGAATGCGGGCACACACATAGGCGTGTTTATCAACGAATACGTCATCGATTCCCAAACTGTGCAGTTCTTTTTCAAGCACAGCGGCAAAATCCCGCTGGCGTTCGGTTGACGGCATAATGCCCTTGTCGGCCGCGTTATCGTCGCTTGTCGTCCATGTTTGTACATAGCGTAAAAACCGTTCCAAAAGCGGCGGTGCAATTTTATCGTTGTAATGTTTCATAGCCACAGCATACGATATTTTCGCCTTGCGTGCAAGGCACCCTGCTTGTAAGGTAGCGTGCGTACAAAATCCGACCGGCTGCACAGCCGTTTTGCGACAAACAAGAGGCAAAACAGCGGAATTGCATAAGCGATTACGATATGCTATACTCAAGCGGTAAACCATATTGAGGTAATTATGTTTTTAGCAGTGCACTATCCTTCGTGGATTCATCCCGAAATTTTTCCCGGCGTACCGATTTTGGGGCTTATACGCTGGTACGGTCTTATGTATATTTTTGCCTTTGCAACGGCAATCCGTATATTTATGCAATTACAAAAGGAAGGTTTACTCGATTCGCATAAACGACCCGCCACGCAGGACGATGTATTCGGCTTTTTTACCTTCGGTATTATCGGGCTGCTTTTAGGCGCGCGGATTTTTTCCACCATCGTATACGACACAAGCGGTATGTACCGCCAAGCGCCGTGGCTTATTTTTTGGCCGTTCGACAAAGGCGGCGCTTTTACAGGCTTGGCGGGAATGTCCTACCACGGCGGTTTTATCGGCGGCTTTATCGGTATGCTTATCTGGTGCGCAAAAAACAAGCGCCCGTATTTGCAGTGGATAGACGCAATGGGCGTATCGATTCCGCTCGGCTACACCTTCGGCCGGTTGGGGAACTTTTTTAATGCCGAATTATACGGACGCATTACGACAATGCCGTGGGGAATGATTTTTCCCGGAGCGCCGCGTTTTTCGCGCTCTATAGATTGGGTACAAAAAATTGCCGAACAATCGGGCATGAATGTGGACGCGCAAACGGCTTTGATAAACCTGCCGCGCCATCCGAGCCAATTATACGAAGCTTTTTTTGAAGGCTTGGTACTTTTTGCGCTTATGCGGTTTTTAAGCACCAAAAAGCCTGTGCGCGGCGTATTGACCGGTATGTATACGGCAGGCTACGGCATAGTTCGCTTTATCATCGAATACTTCCGCGAGCCGGACGCCGACATAGGCTACCGCATCAGCTCCGATCCCGACGCCCCCATTTACTTTAACCAATCATGGTTGAATTTATCAACGGGGCAAATTCTCTGTCTTATTATGATTGCAGGCGGTACGCTGTTGATTGCCGTGTGCATTTTCCGTGCACAAAAACGCAGTGCCGGAACCGATATGCGCACATAAAGCGGCAAAACTGCTAAAAAAACTCTTCCGCCCTTTTACTAAACCGATTTCCGTGTTATAATAGACCTGTTCGAAAACACA
>CAUTRX010000049.1:0-6532 GCA_963540775.1 uncultured Treponema sp.
TGCGCCGCCGTAATTTCGTACAGTTTTAACACGGAAGGAAAAAAATTCCCCATAAGAACAGTATCTTCTTCCCCGCTTAAAACCGGCATCAAAGAATTTTCGGCGGATTTTGTTTTCAACGCCCTGCCTTTTTTATCCGCACCCGCAAGAGAGTCGGAAACGGCATTCAAAGCGATACGCTCCGTAAGTGCGCATCCTGCAAAAAAGATGCACACAAAAAGAGCGCAAAAACAAACAAAAACCGCCGGAAAATTCCGCTTCATATTATTGTCCGTAAGTTGCAATAAATACACCCGCGGCAATGGCCGTACCGATAACGCCGGAAACATTCGGCCCCATCGCGTGCATAAGCAAAAAGTTTGACGGATCGTATTCCATACCCACCTTGTTGGAAACGCGCGCCGCCATAGGAACGGCCGAAACGCCTGCAGAACCGATAAGCGGATTGATTTTTTCTTTTAAGAATAAATTCATAAATTTCGCCATCAATAAACCGCCGACAGTCGCAATAACAAAAGCAAGCAAACCTAAAGCGATAATCAAAAAAGATTCACCTTTCATGATTTTTTCGGGTGTCATTTGGGAACCGACACCGAGTGAAAGCAAAATGGATACGATATTCATCAGTTCGTTTTCGGCCGTTTTTGAAAGACGTTCAACTACGCCGCACTGCTTGAGGAAGTTACCGAAAGCGAGCATACCGATTAACGGAGCGGCCGACGGCAACAATAAAATTGCCAAAACAAGCAATACAATCGGAAAGAGGATTTTTTCGGTTTTTGACACCGTGCGCAATTGCTTCATTTTAATGCGGCGTTCTTTTTCGGTGGTAAGCAGCTTCATAAGAGGCGGCTGTATCATAGGTACCAGCGCCATGTATGAATAAGCGGCAACCGCAATAACCGCGAGCATACCCGGGGCAAGCTTTCCCGACACATAAATGGAAGTCGGACCGTCGGCGCCTCCGATAATGGCAACGGCACAAGCTTGCAGCATGTTAAAATCGATACCGGGAATAAGGTTTACAAGAGAAACACCCAAAAGAGTGGCAAAAACCCCCAGCTGGGCAGCCCCTCCGAGCAATGCCGTTTTGGGATTTGCAATCAGCGGGCCGAAGTCGGTCATCGCTCCGATTCCCATAAAAATGAGCATGGGGAAAAACTCGTTTCCGACTCCCATATCATAGATGATTTTAAGCATTCCCGAATGCTCGGCATACATACCGCCGCCGGGAATGTTGACAAACACCGTACCGAAACCGATAGGAATAAGCAGCAACGGTTCGAATCCTCTTGCCGCCCCCAAATAGATAATCAAAAATCCGACAGCGATCATAACAAGACGCTGCCAGCCGAAAACGGTCGCCGTCTTCGTCGGATCGACAAGTTCGGGTACTTCTTCCCGTCCGCGTATAATCGAATTGATACCGGTATTTTTTATGGCTTTTTGTACAAATGTCGGTATGGAAATAGCGGGAATATTGTCCGAGTTTTTGATTTTTGCCGTTGTCATATTGCGGAAAGAAGCGGCTTCTTCCGTTCCGCCGTCGGCAAAAACCGGAAGCATAAAGGAAAAAACTGCTGCAACCGCCATAATACAAAGCGTAAGGCTTAATACTTTTTTTTGTATGGTTTGTTGACCAAGCATACGGTAACTCCTACCGGGAGTTTCCACATCGGTTGCGGAAACTCCCTTTAGTTTGATATAGGATATTTTGCAAATTATATAATTTGCAAATCCGGCTGTTTATTTAATTTCGGCAAGTGCCTGTCCTGCCGTAATTGCGGCACCGGGCGATACCAAAAAGTGCACCGTTCCGGCGGAAGCCGCTTTTACTTCCAATTCCATTTTCATGGATTCGATCATAATAACCGTTTGACCCGCCGTTACCGAAGCGCCTTCGGCAACCGTACCTTTTAAGAAAGTACCGGCAACGGGTGCGTTAATGACGGCACCGCCCGACGGGGACGCGGCAACGGGAGACGCTTGAGCGGGGGCAGCTTGAACAGGTGTTCCGCTTCCGATGGTTGCAAGTACCTGCCCCGCCGTAATCGCGCTTCCTGCAGCCGCAGTAAAATGAATGGGGCCGCTTCCTGTTGCCTTTACTTCAAGTTCCATTTTCATGGACTCGATCATAATAACCGTTTGTCCTTCAGTTACGTTGGTTCCGTCGGTAACGACATGTTTAAGCAGCGTTCCGGCAACAGGCGCTTTTAACTCGACCGCACCTGCACCCGAAGATACCGCAGCGGCGGAAACTGCACCGGCGGCACTGAAAGATACGTTGTACGGCGTACCGTTTACGCTGATATTCATCATATCGCCCGCAGGGCCGGAGGTAACGTTGTATGCCGTGCCGTTCACATTTACCGTATAGTTTCCGCCAGCGTTTGCCCCCGCCTGCGCTTTGGGTACCGCAAACGAATCGGAACTGACCGGGCCGTTCGAGCGTTCTTTAAAGAATTTGGGAGCGACTTTCGGAAACATTGCATAGGTTAAAGTATCTTCAACCGAACCGTCGCCGCCGTTCTCTTTCGCTTCGGCAAGCATTCTGTCCCATTCGTGCGGAATAAGGTCGGCAGGGCGGCAAGTAACCGCTTCTTCCATTTGATTTTGTTTGAGCGCCTCTTTTACCAAATCGGCATTGGGCGCAGCGGGAGTTTTTCCGTATTTTCCGGTTAAGAGGTCGCGGGTTTCCTGCGTAAGTTTTGCGTAGCGTCCGAACAATACGTTAAACACGGATTGCGTTCCGACAATTTGGCTGGTCGGCGTTACCAGCGGAATGTAACCGCAGTCTTTTTGCACAACCTGAATTTCTTTTAAAACTTCATCTATTTTATCTGCAGCTCCCTGTTCTTTTAACTGATTTTCCATATTGGAGAGCATACCGCCGGGCACTTGCGATGCCAAAATACGCGTATCGGCACCGAGAAAACTCGATTCGAACTTTGCATACTTTTTACGTATGTCGCGGAAATAGGCGGCAATTTCCAACAGCTGTTTGATATCCAAACCGGTATCCATGTCGGTTCCTTTAAAAATCTCGACAAGGGTTTCGGTAGGACTGTGAGAAGTTCCCATCGCCATTGAAGAAATAACGGTATCCAAAATTTCGGCTCCGGCTTCGGCAGCTTTGGTTAAAGAAGCGACGGATAAACCGGTGGTCGCATGAGAGTGGATTTCAATCGGAATATCGACTTTTGCCTTTATCGCTTTGACCAAATCGTAAGCTTCAAAAGGTTTGAGGAGCCCCGACATATCTTTGATACAAATCGAATCGGCACCGAATTCGGCATAGGATTTTGCCAAATCCGCGTATACTTCTTTTGTGTGGTAGGGAGTCGTCGCATACGAAATCGCCATTTGTACGTGCTTACCCGTTTTTTTAGCCGCATCGGCTGCACGTTTCAGGTTGCGCGGGTCGTTACAGGCATCGAAAATACGGAAAATACCGACACCGTTTTTGGCGGCCGCATCAACGAACTTATCGACAACATCGTCGGCATAGTGGCGGTATCCCAGCAGGTTTTGACCGCGCAAAAGCATCATAATGGGAGTATTGGGAAGTTTTTCGTGCAGTTTGCGCAAACGTTCCCAAGGATCTTCATTCAAAAAGCGGATACACGAATCGAAAGTCGCTCCGCCCCATGCTTCCAGTGCAAAATAACCGATTTTATCCAATTTGTCGCAAACGGGAAGCATATCCGCCGTTGTCATACGCGTTGCATGTAAAGATTGGTGTGCGTCGCGCAATACCAAATCCGCCAATTTAACTTTGTGTGCCATAATTCTCTCCTGATTAAAATTTGCCGTTTCAGCCGTTTTGTTTTTCGCGCACGGCGGTCGCAATTGCCGCAACAACTGCCGTTTGAGAACCGTTCGATGCCGGTGCTGCAGCTGCAGGCGCATCGTCGCGGTCGAGTTTAAGCAATTTGATTACTTTTGCAGCCAGCGAAATAACGATGACCATGATAATCAAAAACAAAAATACATACGCCATACCGAGCACAGTCAATGTGAAACTTTGCCCCAGCATTTCCGGTATTGTCATAAAGCCTCCGAAATGTATAAAAATATACGAAGATATTTTCATTGTAGCGGAAATATAAATCTTGTTCAAGAAGGATAAATGCATTATACTGCTGTCATGGTAGAGAACGGTTTTATTCGATGCTGTATCCCCTTTTTCGCCGCAGCGGTTTTTCATCTGTCCGCATGTGCCGCCTCAAAACACCGGTACGCCGATATTTCAAAAGTAATCCTTATGCCCTTACTGATTGCGGCGGTACTTTTACACTACTTTCTTTTCGGATACAGGGCCGCAGACGCAAACTTTACGCGCATTTTATGCGTCTGTACGGCACTCGCCGCCGGAGCTGCGGGCGATATTTTTTTGTTGGGCGACGTAAAACCGTCAACACTGGCAAAAGGCTTATGTTCTTTTTTGGCAGGACATCTTATATACATTGCCGCCCTGCTGCTTTTTGTTCCCGCACCGAAACCGCCTCGTGTTTTCGTATGCGTTGCGGCAGTCCTCTACGCCGTAGCCGTTTATACCAGCCGGATTTTAGCGGGAAAACCGAAAGGACTGACCGGTATCGGTGTCGTTTTATACGGCAGCGTGCTTTCTCTTTTCAGCTTTTCGGTGCTCATAAAAACGGCAGGTTTTTTGCATATGCAGCCGCACAGCGTTTCTCTCATGCCGCTTATACGGATGTACGCAGGCACCGCGCTTTTTATCGTCTCGGATTCCGTTTTATCGCGCACCGTTTTTTTTAAACCTTTTTTTCAATCGCGGTTCATCGTTATGCTTACCTACATCGGGGCGCAATTTTTTATTGCATGGGGTTTTTGTTCTCTATAAAATCATACTATTTTAATTATCATTTTGGAGGTTATTATGCAGGATGAAATTACAAAACGGGCGCGAGCCTACATCGAAGAAGAAAAAGACGAGCGCTTCCGCAGTGAGGTCGAAAAACTGCTGAAAAAGGGCGATACGGACGAACTGGAAGAACGTTTTTATCAAAACCTTGAATTCGGCACCGGAGGACTTCGCGGCATTATCGGCGGCGGCACCAACCGCATAAATACCCTGATGATTCACAAAGCGACACAGGGGCTTGCCAATTATTGCATAAAAGCACTGCCGCAGGAAGCGGCAAAAGGAACCCTTTCGGCCGCAATTGCCTACGATTCGCGGCGCTATTCGGATGTATTTGCCGAAGAAGCCGCCCGTATCCTTGCCGCAAACGGCTTTACCGTCTATTTATTCACCGGTTTGCGCCCCACCCCCGAACTTTCGTTTGCCGTTCGTTTGCTCGGCTGCACGACGGGAATTGTCGTAACCGCTTCGCACAATCCGCCCCAGTATAACGGTTACAAAGTATATTGGTCCGACGGTGCTCAAGTAACACCTCCTCACGATAACGGCATCATCGGCGAAGTAAACAACGCCGACTGCATACGGATTATTTCCAAAGAAGAAGGCATAAAGCAGGGAAAAATTGTGCTGATTGATGACGAAATCGATCAAAAATATTGGACAATGTGCAAAAATCAACTGTTCCGCCCCGAATTGATCAAAGAAAAAGCAAAAGAAGTACGTGTCGTGTACACTCCCCTGCACGGTACCGGCGCCATGCACGTCGAAAAAGTGCTGGGAGATTTGGGATTAACGGTTATCAGCGTACCCGAACAGCGGAATCCCGACGGAGCGTTCCCGACAGTCGAAAAACCGAATCCTGAAGAAGCGCCCGCACTCAAAATGGCAATCAATTTGGCAAAAAAAGAAAATGCCGACGTCGTTATGGCAACCGACCCCGATTCCGACCGTTTCGGAAGCGCCGTTCCCGACGCAAAAGGAAATTGGGTACTGATAAACGGAAATCAAATGGGGGTATTGCTTGCCGACTATATTATTCTTTCGCGAAAAGAATTGAATAAAATGCCCGAAAATCCCGCAATTATACGTTCAATCGTTACCTCTCCCATGGTTGACCGCATTGCACAGGCAAACGGCGTCCACGTCGACGAATGTTTAACCGGCTTCAAATGGATAGCTTCGGTTATGAACGAATACGACGCAAAAGAAAACCGCCGCTACATATTCGGCTTTGAAGAAAGTTACGGCTACAACGTGGAAACCGAAGTGCGCGACAAAGACGGAGTTTCCGCCGCCGCTATGTGTGCCGAGATGACCTTATATTGGCGCTCAAAGGGAAAAAGTTTGCTGGAGCGCTTGGAAGAACTGTACAAAATCTACGGTTATTTTGAAGACCGCGCAATTTCCAAAACCTTTATGGGGGCCTCCGGCGGAAAAACGATGAAGCATATTATGGCAAAACTGCGCTCGGAGGGCTTAAAAACGCTCGGAGAAAAAAAAGTCGTGTCCATACGTGATTTGGGAGAAGGCATACGTTACAGTCCTGAGAATCCGGAAAAACGCGAACGGCTTACGCTTCCGCCGAGTAATGTTTTGCAGTTTTTCCTCGAAGACGGAACGATTGTGAGCGCACGTCCCAGCGGAACC
>CAUTRX010000050.1:0-6508 GCA_963540775.1 uncultured Treponema sp.
CAAACTCGACGCTGAAGCGAACGGCGCCATTTGAGCCGTGAGCTTCAGCCTTTATCCGTCCCGACACGAGGTCGGAAAAGTTGCACGTATGCGATGTTTCGCGCTTGTCGCGAAACTCGCGTTGAAAAGTGTACACGGACGTACACTTTTCAACGGTTGTGCAAGAGTTTGAGAAAATTTGTGTGTGCTCGGGTGTAAATCCACTTAGGCATAGGAAGCCCTCAGCTGTGAAGCTGTGAAGCTGTGAAGCTGTGAAGCTGTGAAGCTGTGAAGCTGTGAATTTTGCACGGTGCCGCAGTACCGTGTCAAGTACTTCGGCCGGATTTTTGTGAGAATGTGTGTAACTGCCGTCGGTGCGTTCAGTTGTCATCACGGCACAGTATAGCACTTTTTTGTGAGGATTTCCAGCTTTCGGGTAAAAGATTGTTGTTTATTTTCTCGATTTATTCGTGTGGAGGGTTTAATACCCCCGTTTCTCGGCAATGCTCTGCGTCGGGGTTGTTGATTTTGATTAAGCATAGCGATTTTTGAAAAACCGGTACACCGGCAATATGCTTGCACGTCACGTCTTTTTCGGTGCGGTCAATCCGTAAGATGTGCCGTTTGAGCTTTGCAAACCTCTACGAGATCTTCGCCCGAAAGCCCCAGCTGCATACCGCGCACTCCCGCGCTGACGTAGACGGTTTTGTGCGTAAAAACGCTTTCGTCTATAAAAGTAGCGAAGCTGCGTTTCATACCGATGGGAGAACAGCCGCCGCGCACATAGCCTGTCAGTTGCAAAAGAGAATCCGGCTTTACGCTTTCCAAGCTTTTTGCACCGCAGAGACTGCGCGCTTTTTTAAGATTCACTTCTTTACACGCGGGAACACAAAACACCCGTATTTCCTTTGATTCGTTTTGCATAACGATTGTTTTAAAAACACAGGCCGGATTAAGCCCCGCTTTTTCGGCAACACGGTTTGCAGCTCCCAATTCAAGCTTGTGTTCCGTGTTGTCCTCGTATTCGATCGCTGTATACGGAATCTTCAATTTTTCCAAAATGCGCATAGCGTTTGTTTTTGTCATGGAATTATTGTAAGGGAAAGAAAAAAAAGCGTCAATCAACACCCCCGTCGCACAAATAAAATAAAACCATATTTCGGTGACCCGCACTTCCCCGCCGTTTTAAGTCCTCTATTCCCTCGTTCCCGCACTTGACCCTGATTGCACCCTGTAGTAAGATTGCACAGTCATCATTTTGATTGCATAATCCAAACAACCGGCAGGACGAATATATGGGAAAACCCTTGGTATTTCAATCGGATTTCGGCTACGACGACGGTGCGGTAAGCGCTATGTACGGCGTTGCCTACAGTGTAGACGAAAATATAAAAGTATTCGACGTTACCCACAATATTCCCCAGTATAATATTTGGGAAGCTTCGTACCGCCTTATTCAAACCGTCAATTATTGGCCTAAGGGAACCGTCTTTGTTTCGGTTGTCGATCCGGGAGTGGGTTCGACTCGGCGGAGCATTGTCGTATTAACCGAAGCGGGGCAGTACATCGTTACGCCCGATAACGGTACCCTTACCCACATAAAGCGCTTAAGTTCCGTGCGCGAAGCGCGCATTATAGACGAAAGCGTAAACCGCTTGCCGAATTCGGGCGAAAGCTATACCTTTCACGGCCGCGATATTTACGCCTATACGGGAGCCCGCCTTGCTTCCGGCGTTATTGCCTACGAACAAGTCGGCCCGAGCGTTGATGTCGCTTCGGTTGTGGAATTACCCATGAGCCCGCCGGTTACAACCGGCAATTCGGTAAAAGGCAGCATAGATGTTTTAGATGTGCGCTTCGGCAGTTTGTGGACAAACGTACCGCGCACAACCTTTAAGGCGCTGGGCATACAATACGGCGACAAAGTCGACGTGATTATCGAAAACTCGACGCGGCTTTTATACCGTAACACCCTGCGCTACGCCCAATCCTTTGACGCCGTCTATGTCGGCGAAGCCCTTGTCTACGTCAACAGCCTCGACTATATAGCCGTTGCCATCAACCAGGGGAATTTTTCAAAAGCCTACGGTGTCGGAACGGGTGCCGGATGGTCTATAACCCTGCAAAAGGAGTACGGCGGTGCCGCAGGCTGAGCCTATGTCCGTAAAAGAACCGCAGAGCGCTGCCAAAAAGCCGGTTATAGAATTCCGCGATTTTTCATTTCAGTATTTTGCTCAGGCAAAACCTACTCTTACGGATATAAATCTTACGATGTATGAGGGCGAAAAAATCCTCATTGTCGGTGCCAGCGGAAGCGGAAAAAGCACCCTCGGCCACTGCATAAACGGCCTCATTCCCTTTTCGTATAAAGGCAACACGGAAGGAAGTTTAAAAGTGTGCGGAGAGGAAACTTCTGGCCTTGACGTGTTTAAGCTTTCCAAAAAAGTCGGCACCGTTTTGCAGGATTCCGACGGCCAATTTATCGGCTTGAGCGTGGGCGAAGACATTGCCTTTGCCCTCGAAAACGAGTGTATGCCTCTTGCCGATATGAAGCAAACGGTACGCAAAACGGCCGCCCTGGTCGGCATGGAAAACTTTTTGGCTTCTTCGCCCTATGAGCTTTCAGGCGGCCAAAAGCAGCGCGTTTCTTTTGCAGGCGTTATGGTAAACGATGTGCAGATTTTGCTGTTTGACGAACCTCTTGCAAACCTTGACCCCAAAACGGGACAGACGGCAATTGAATTGATTGACGACATTCACCGCCGATACGGTAAAACCGTTATTATTATCGAACACCGTATAGAAGATGTGCTGCATTGTCCTGTCGACCGCGTCATTGTCGTAGACGGCGGGAAAATTACCGCCGATATGAGTCCCGACGCTTTAATGGCACAGGGAATACTGCCGCCGTTGGGCATACGCGAGCCGCTTTATGTAACGGCACTGCGCTGTGCGAGCATTCCCGTTACCGAAAAATTGAATGCGGGCAGAATTGAAACCCTCGACGTTCAATCGGTGCGCGAAAAACTGATTGCATGGGATAAAAGCTTGGAGCCAAAGCCGGCAAAACCGGGCGGTTCCGAGATTTTACGCTGTGAAAACCTGAGTTTTCGCTACACTCCGCGCTCCGCCAAAGTGCTCGACAATATCAATTTCAGTATCCGCGCCGGCGAAATGGTCAGCCTTGTCGGAACCAACGGGGCGGGTAAAAGCACATTGGCAAAGGTGATTACCGGTATTGTCCGCGAAAGTGAAGGTTCCCTCTTTTTTAACGGCGCCGCCATGAAAGATATGACGATTCAGGAGCGAAGCCGGCACATCGGTTTTGTTATGCAAAATCCGAATCAAATGCTTTGCAAGCCGATGATTTTCGACGAAGTCGCCCTCGGTCTTCGCCTTAACGGGGTTGCCGAAAACGAAATAAAGGACAAAGTACATCACGCCTGTTCAGTGTGCGGAATCGCGCCTTTTATAAGCTGGCCCGTTTCGGCCCTGAGCTTCGGGCAAAAAAAGCGCGTAACCATAGCCTCCGTTTTGGCAATGGATCCCGAACTGATTATTTTGGACGAGCCGACCGCAGGTCAGGATTACCGCCGCTATTGCGATATTATGGAATTTCTTGTTTCACTGAATAAACGCGGCGTAACCATTATGTTAATTACCCACGATATGCACCTTATGCTCGAATATACGGAGCGCAGCCTTGTTTTGCACCGCGCAGAACTTTTGCTTGATTCGGATCCGGTGCGCGCTTTAACCGACAGCGCCGTTGCGGATAAGGCGAATTTAAAAGTTACTTCCTTGTATACGTTGGCCGAAAAAGCCGGAATTGCCGACCGTCAGCGCTTTGTGCAAAACGTTATCGATTACGAAAGGGAGGCGCTGCATGAAAGCAAAGCTGTTTGACTATATCGAGCGTGATAATTTTATTTACCGCCTTTCCGGCCTTACCAAACTTATCGGCTTTTTTTGCATAACCTTTGCCGTCATGTTTTCGTACGATATTCGTTTTATTGCACTCGTTCTTGTCTGTTCATTCATTCTTATACGCAAAGCCGACATCCGCTTCAGTCAAATACGGCTCATGCTGATTTACGTTGCCGTTTTTTTAGTACTCAATTTTGTGCTTACCTTTTTATTCAGCCCGCTGTACGGAACCGAAATATACGGAACCCGCCACGATCTTTTTTCTTTCGGCGGCCGTTATATTTTGACGCAGGAACAACTTTTGTACCAGCTTACCAAAACTTTAAAGTATGCTTCGGTTGTACCCTTAGGTATTATTTTCTTTTTGTCCACAAATCCGAGCGAATTTGCCGCGTCGGTAAACCGCATCGGACTTCCGTACAAAGCCGCCTATGCGTTTTCGCTGACGCTGCGCTATTTCCCCGACTTAATCAGAGATTACGAAAATATTTCGGCCGCACAGCAAACGCGCGGCCTTGATTTATCACAAAAAGAAAAACCGTTTAAGCGCATAAAAAAATTAATTAATATTTTTATCCCGCTGTTTTTTTCCACTCTGGACAGAATCGACATGATAAGCAATACCATGGATTTGCGCGGCTTCGGTAAAGAAAAAAAACGCAGCTGGTATGCCGCCCGCCCGCTAAAAAAAGGCGATGTCGTGTCGATTGTATGTTGCGCGGCGGTGCTTATTTTGTCGCTATGCATGAGTATTTTTGTCAATCATTCACGTTTTTTTAACCCCTTTGTAAAAGGGTAAAACGGATTTTATTCAAAATTTTAATAAGGATTCAGTATGCAAAGCAAAAAGCCTATTTTAGTTTTTCAAACCGATTTTACTTACAAAGAAGGTGCCGTTTCTTCAATGTACGGTGTCGTAAAAACAGTCGACCCTTCTTTGGAAATTATGGACGGAACACACGAACTTCCGCAGTTCGACACATGGAGTGCAAGCTATCGTTTGTTTCAAAGTTTGGAATTTTGGCCTAAGGGAACGATATATGTGTCCGTAGTCGATCCGGGCGTGGGAACGGCGCGCAAAGCCTGCGTTGCAAAAACTTCAAACGGCTATTATGTCGTAAGTCCCGATAACGGCAGCCTCACGCATGTAAAACATTTTATGGGTATAGAAGAAGTGCGCGAAATAGACGAAACCGTAAACCGTCTGCGCAACAAAAAAACCGAAGGGGTCGCAATCTTTCACGGCCGCGATTTATTCGGTTATTGCGCCGCCCGTCTTGCTTCCGGTATTATTTCGTTTGAACAAGTCGGCCCCTCCTACCCTGTTTCCGAAATAAAAGAACACCCGTTGCACAAACCGACAGCTGAAAACGGCTGTGTTAAGGGCATTTTTGAAATAGACGATCCGAATTTCGGTAATTTATGGACAAATATTCCGCTTGCAATGTTTCAAGAGCAGGAGTTTGCATACGGCGAGCACATCCGCATGCGCATTTACAACAAGGGCGCAAAAATTTTTGACGAAAGCGTTTTGTTTCATAAAAGTTTCGGTTTTGCACGCGAAAACGAACCGATTATCTACACCAACGAACTACTACGTATTGCCCTTGCCGTTTCCTGCGGAAGTTTTAAAAATCGCTATAATGCAAGCTTCGGCCCCGATTGGGCAGTCGAGTTTTCCCGTCCCTAGCGCGTTTTGCCGTCTGCCGCGTAAACGCAAGTGTAGACACATGTGTCACATCACACATGTGTCACATCACTTGACAGAGCGGTCGCGTTTTGATTGAATGTTGAAAAAGAGTTTTAAGAGAATTTCAAACAAATAGTGAAATTCTCTTAAAACTAAACAGACGGGAAAATATCGATTTCCGAAACGGAGGTAATGTATGAAAAAAATGTTTGCGGTTACGACAAAAACCATTGTTGCAACGGGTTTGGGCGCCGCACTGTTTATGGTGCTTTTTATGTATGTGAAGGTTCCCAGCGGAATTCCTGAAACATCGTTTCAAGTCGCATACGGGCTGGGAGGTTTTTTTGCCGCTTTATTCGGCCCCGTTGCCGGCGGTCTTATCGCCTTTATCGGCCATGCCCTGAACGACTCCATTCAATACGGTTCTCCGTGGTGGAGCTGGATTATCGCCAGCTTTGTCGCTTGTTTTTTAATGGGTATTTCCTATAAATTTTTAAGAGCGGATGAGGGAGAATTTTCCGCTAAAGATGCCTTGTTGTTTAATTTAATTCAAATCGGCGCGAATGTGATTGCATGGATTTTGGTCGCACCCGTTTTGGATATCGTTATCTATAAAGAACCGGTTAATTTGGTTTTTGTGCAGGGAGCAACAGCCGCATTGCTGAATTCCATCGCAACCGGCGTTGTGGGAACCCTGCTTTTGTTCGCCTATGCAAAGGCACGTCCCAAAAAAGGAAGCTTATCCGCAGGCGAATAAAGCTGCACAATACGGCAGGGGACGCTGACGCAAACTGCGCCTTATGCGCCCCTCTGCTGCCGATCGGGACGCATAAGCGCACCGGAAAAAACGGGAAGCGCCGCGTCCTCAGTTTTTAAGCCGCAGATATTCTTCTGCAAATTTTGAAGCATAAG
>CAUTRX010000051.1:0-6428 GCA_963540775.1 uncultured Treponema sp.
CCGTCGCTGATTTCATCGAGTGTATCATCGATTTCATCAAACGCATCATTAATTGTGTCACCGATTTCATCGAACACATCTGTCCAGCTGCCTAAAAAAGACGGAAACCCGAACAGTGCCGGAACGAAAAAAGAACCGGCACGGTGCCGTATGGTGCGGTTAAAATCGCCAAGGGTTGCGCCGCCTGTGAGAGCGGCCGCTATAAAAAGTACTCCGATTCCCATAAGTACGAGTGAAATCGTTACGGCTTTTTTAGTTATTTTTTTCATAGTAACTCCTGTCTTCTTTTATTTATATGATTTTACCGGCTGCGCGATGTGCGTCTAAAAGGCCAAGCACAGATTTTAACGATTCCGCGTATAAGGGGCGGAAGAATTTTCGTGCACAGCCATACGAAAAATACGGCACTGATCAATGCCAGCCCGAGTAAAAAAAGTCCCGTCCCGAAGCCTAAAAGGGCGGTGAACGGCACGGTGAAAAACAGCGGAATACATACAAGCGCCGTAACAATACCGGCTATAAAAAGAGCTGCGGCACCGGCGGCAAGGGCACAGCTTACGCCGACAATCGTACCGATAAGGGCAAGCGCTACGCCGATTACGGTTAAAACAATCGGAGCCCAAATGGGAAAGCCCAGTACCAAAACCAGCACGAGTAAAAGTATGTTAATGCCGCTGTCTTTTAGCGCTTTTGTTCGGGTGCCTTTTTTTTGAGTTTCTCCGTCGTTTTGCGGCGAAAACGGGGATTTACCCGGGACACAGCTGAAATTAGAGCGTATGTACGCTCCCAGCTGTTCGGGAGAACCCAATTCCGCAATAACCGAAGCGGTGTTTTCTTCGCCCGCATCTTCAAAATAACTGCGGTAGTAATTCATAGCTTCGGTTTGTTCTTCATACGGCAGCGCCTGAAGTTCTTGCCGAAGACTTTCCAAATATTCATCTTTTGTCATCGGTGGTTTCTCCAAAAAGAATGTATTCTATGCTTTTGCGGTATAAACGCCACTGATGCCGGTAATTGTCAAGGCGTATCATACCGTTTGCGGTGATCTTATAATAGCGGCGGTTCCGCCCGGCAAATTCTCTGTCGTAAGTTTCAAGACAATTGTCTTTTTGAAGCCGTCTTAAAACCGGATACAGCGTGCTTTCCGATACGTCCACGATGCTGCGCACATCTTGGGTAATTTTATAACCGTATGTACCTTCACGGGCGACAACGGCTAAAACTACGGCATCCAAAAGGGCCGCCCCTGTACTGAATGTCAATCCATTGCTCCTATTATAATATGATTTACTTAAGTATATTATATTGTATATAATATAAATTGTCAATAGGAATTTTGAATTGTTGCAAAAATCGGGCAGGCGCCGCTCAACAAGCTATAAAAAAAGAGAGGCTGCTTTGTCGACGGCTCTTTTTATAAAATGCGCTTTTTGTATGCTGCGGTCAGCGATGAGCGGTATTTCGCATACTTGTACACCGTCTGCCCGGTATACCGCCGTACCGATGGCATCGCCCGCTTGTACCGGCGCAAAGAGGTAATCGGGAAGCGTGTAGGTGCGCTCCAGTTTTACCGTTTTTCGGGGAAGCGTGATGAGCGGCGCTCGGGCTTCACGTGCAAAGAGAGCATACTCGCTTCCGCCTGCAACCGCCAATGCATGTGCGGCGCGTTCGGGCTTCACCGTTTGAAAATTATCAAACGCGTAAGATGTGAGTACTTGCGCATCTTTAAGACGGTATGTATTGCCTTCCGCCGTTCCTTTACCCGGGCCGCCGAGCGTAATCGCTATAACGTTTATGCGTTCGCTTTCGGCGGTGAGGGCAAGGTTGTAGCCGGATTCGGGAATAAAACCCGTTTTTAAACCGGTTACGCCTTCAATCATGCCCAATACGGGGTTTGTATTCTCTTGTGTAACCGTTTGATATTCTCCGCGGTGTTTGTGCGGTACATTGTGCGCCGCAGGATAGCTGAACCGGCGTACCGAATGAAAGTCGTGCAAAGCGTTCGGGTAAAGCCGGAGGTACGCCCGCACAAAGGCGGCAAATTCGCGTGCCGTTGTAAGATTGTTTTCGCTGTAGCCTGAAGAATCGACAAAGCGGGTATGCCTCAAGCCGAGTTTTTTCATTTCGGCATTCATGCGTTCAACAAAGACCGCTTGTGAGCCGGCTATATAATCGGCAACGGCGACTGCCGCATCGTTTCCCGACACGACGGCAAGGCCTAAAAGCAATTCACGCAAACTGACGTGCTGGCCTTCATCCAAAAACATCAGCGAAGAACCCGGCGGTGCGTTTTTTGCCCATGCTCCGCGTCCGAGAGGCACAATGTCTTCGAGGCTTATGTTTCCGACGGCCGTTTCCTGAAACGCTATATACATGACGGCAAGTTTTGTCATGGAAGCGGGCGGAATAAGGGTGTCGGCTTTTTTTTCGTACAGTATGCCGCCCGTTTGCGAATCGATCAATAAAGCGGACGCTGCATTAATGTGCGGCTTTTGTATACCGAAATCACGGATATTCCAGCTTAACTCACAAACCATCTCCGGTGTGTAGTGTGAAGCCGCAGCGGTAAATTCGTTTTCGCGCTCCGCGCTTAAAACGGCGGGAACGGGATTTTTCAGCTTGTGCACCGAAAAAAGCAGCTGTGCGGTACACGTACAAAAAAGCGCTAAAATAAAAAGGAGCGGAAAATGCCGCACCGCTTGCGATTTTTTTCTTGTCATAGACATCCGCCGATGTGCGCATTTTTTGCGCGTAAGTACATATCGGCAAGGCACAACGCCGCCATCGACTCTATAACGGGCACAATACGCGGGCACAGGCACACATCGTAGCGTCCTTCCAACACAATATCGGTATTTTCGAAGCGCTGCGTACCTGATCGGTCATATATCGTTTTTACGCTTTTTTGCGGCAAAAAGATACCGGGGACGGGCTTTATCGCCGCACGGAACACAATCGTGTTGCCGTCCGATATACCGCCGCTGATGCCGCCTGAATGATTGGTTTCAAATCGGAGTGAGCGCCCGCAATCGCATGCGCGGATGGAATCGTTCCACTGCGAGCCTGTCAGTTTACAGCCGGCAAAGCCTGCACCGAATTCGATCCCTTTAACCGCTCCTATGGATACAACCGCCTTTGCAAGTTCGGCGTCCAATTTGTCGAACACGGGCTCTCCCCAGCCTGCCGGTACGCCTTCGATAAGGCATTCGACAATGCCGCCGCAACTGTCGCCGCATTTTTTCAGCGCTTCAATTTGTTCACACTTAAGAGCTGCGGTAGCCGCATCGGGAGCGCGTAGCGGATTTTGTTCGATGATTGCCGTATCGGGTACGGTTTTAGGCAGTAAAAGGTTTTCGGGGCAGCGTACACCGCCGGCTTCTATTGTATAGGCGGTAATTTTCACGTCTGCGGCTGTTTTTAAAAACAGCCGCGCTACTGCACCGGCGGCGACGCGGGCGGCGGTTTCGCGTCCCGAAGCTCTTCCGCCGCCGCGGTAATCGCGTACACCGTATTTTGCCTGCCATGTATGATCGGCGTGACCGGGACGGAATATATCCGCCGTTTTTTCGTAATCCGCCGGCCGCGCGTCGGTATTTTCAATCTGGAGTGCAATCGGCGTTCCCAGCGTAACTCCTTTAAAAACACCGCTGAGTATGCTTACTCGGTCTTGCTCCGCTCTGGCGGTGACGGCGGGATTGGTTCCGTTGTACGAAGCACTTTTACGCCTGTCCAATTCGGTTTGAATGTCGTTTTCACACAACGCAAGCCCTGCAGGACAACCGTCAATGATAACTCCTAGTGCCTTACCGTGACTTTCACCGAAAGAGGCGACACGGAACAAGGTGCCGAATATATTTCCCGCCATAAAAGGCACTGTAGCATATTTTACGGCTTTTGTATATCGTACGTCGGGTTCAAAATGCTGTCTGTTGCGCCGTCCGACATACCGCATCGCAGTGCAGGGCATAGCACAAACACCGCTTTTTTGTTATATTGAACCTATGAGTACGCTTATGCGGGCTTCGGTACTCGGATACTGTATGGGAGTGCGACGTGCAATGGCTGCCGCCGAAAAAGCGCTTAAAGAATACCCCGAATCCGACGTGTATACGCTCGGTCCGCTTATACATAATAAAACCGCTTTGGAAGATTTGGCCGCACGCGGACTTTTAACGCTTGCGGACGAAAATGCCGAAGCGCTGCCGGCAGGTACTTTGTGCGGCGCAAAAAAACGGACGGACATTGTAGTGATACTGCGTGCGCACGGAGCTGCACCGCAAGTACGCGGCAAACTGAAAAAAGCGGGCGCACGCATTATCGATGCTACTTGTCCGCGCGTATTGGCGAATCAGCGCCGGGTAAAAGCATACGCTTTAAAAGAATATCTTATTATCATTGCAGGCGATAAAAATCACGCGGAAGTGAGCGCTCTTGTCGGAGAAGCGCGCGATGCCGGTGCCGAATGCCGTGTCGTTCAAAACGAGGACGAAGCCGAAGCTCTCGCACAAAATCCGCATTTTCGCTGTTGCAACGCAATCCTCATCAGTCAAACCACGATAAGCGCTGAGGAATATAAAGCAATACAGCGGATATTGCGCGAAGCACATAATGAAAAAGCGGAGCTTAAAATATTCGATACGATTTGCCCTGCAACCGAAGAACGCCAAAAAGCTCTAAAAGAATTATGCCGAAAAGCGGAAGGTATTTTGGTTGTCGGCGGAAAAAATTCGGCCAATACCAAGCGGCTTTTTCAAACCGCTTCCGCTCTATGTGCCCATGCTGCGCACATAGAAACGGCTCGGGAAATTCCTGCCGAATTCCGCCGTCTTAAAACAATCGGAATTACCGCCGGAGCCTCGACTCCCGACAGCGTAATACGGGAGGTTGAACGCAGTTTATGCGCTTTGCCGGCGGCAGAGGCTGTGCCGTGAAGCCGGGTATTTCTTCAGCCGTTTCCGTTGTTTCCGCCGAACACGCAGGTGCCGGCAGCATAAAAGAGGGGAGTGAAGTTTTTGTCCGCGTGCTTGCCGATGAAGGCGCTGGCCGCTACAGCGTTTCCTTTGCGGGGCAGCGTTTCAGTGTGTACAGTGCGCGTGCACTGGAAAGCGGCGCGGCGTTCAAAGCTCTTGTGCGCGTTCAAAACGGAATCGTGCTGTTGATTCCCCGCGAAAGTGCGCATTTTTCGGCTCGGCACAATGCGGGTGTACAGCGGTTTGCATCGTTTACCGCCGACTCGTCGGGAAAATTACACACATTTTTACAACAGCTCGGCTTACCTGCCGATAATCTTTCGTTCCGCCTTGTACAGTTTTTTCAGGAAAGTGCCCTTCGGTTCAATAAAGAGCTTGCGCTAAAAGCCCGCAATGCGGCAAAGCGTTTTGCAGGACGCGAAGAAAAAGCCGCTCACGCCGCCCTTCTTTTACTCGAAAAAGGGCTGGAAGCCGATGATGATTCCATAAATGCGCTTTTATATGTACTGTATGCGCAAGACGGAGGCCGCCGGCACAATGAGTCCGATTCGGGGGCGGGACAAAATCGCGATACTCGGGCGCAAGAGGGCGGCGATTCTTTTATTCCGCTTATATACGGAAGTACCGATTGCCTTTCTTTGCCCGCAGGACTTTTGTCTTTTTTAAATCAGTATAAAACTTCCGACAATCATTGGGTATTTTTGCCTTTTGATTATGATATTGGAGATAATTTATTTAATGGTGTCATAAGAGTTCTTGTAAACCTTAAAGAAAAAAAGACGGAAAAAGTGATAATTTCGGCATTTTCGGCTACAAAGACTTATCTTTTTATGCTATACTTTAACGGAAGAGTAGACGGCAAAGATACGTTCGGCTTGAATATTGATTACTGTGTAGAACCCGGTATTTCAAATAACAAAGTAGAAACCGTTAATCATTTATTGCGTCGTGTTTTATCAAATGCTGATTGTACAATCCGCTATCGGCCGGATTTAATCCGTTGCGGAGGCGGTACGGCAGCGGCTCCGCTTTCATTGGTGGAGGTACATGCATGAACGATAAGCGAGCCGAAAAAAAAGCGGCGGCTTTGCGTTATCCTGAAGGTTTTCCGGCACCTTTTCTTGTGTGCAAGGGGACGGGAAGACTTGCCGACAGGATGACGGAACTTGCAGCCGAATTGGGAATTCCTGTTGTTTTTGAACCCGAAACCGCGCATATTTTGTCTTTGCAGGAAGTGGGAACCTATATTCCGCCTGAAACCTATGGAGTTATCGCGGCGGTATTTGCTTTTTTAAAAGAGAACGAAGTACATGGAAAAAATTGAACGTGAAGCATTAAAAGAAGGAATGACGTTTTCCGCCCCCGTTTTTTTCGATGACGGAAAAAACATGTTTTTGGGGGAAAGAAAACCTCTGACAAAGCAGCATTTAGCCGTGCTGTCGCAGTGGGAGGTTCCTT
>CAUTRX010000052.1:0-6339 GCA_963540775.1 uncultured Treponema sp.
GTTCGATATCTTCAAAATATTCAAGCGCGTAGATTCTGTTGAGCAAATCGGCGTACAGTTCGTCGGAAAAAGATTTTCCGATAAAGGAATCCGTAATGGCGTTCAAGTCGGATATTTTGACGAATTTTACACCGTTGAATTTGACAGCACGGATTTCTTTTCCGTAATACCAGTTATTGTCGCTTTGCGCCGGCAAAATCATACCCGAAACGCCGAACACGAAGAGAAAAAACAATGCTAAAAAATGCCGCTTGCCGTACATACAGCCTCCCAGCTTAAAAATTAAATTTCCACGAAAAACTGATTGAAGTATGCGGAACAAGCAATTTCCAATCCGAATTCAGTTCGGGAGCTATACTCCAACGTATAGCGGCAAAGGGAGAAGGCAATTCCAAACCGATTTCCGGTTGAAAAATCAAGCCTCCGGTATCCCCTTCTCTTTTTTCGAGATTTTTGTCATACGCCAAATGCAGCATGGCATCGGCATATATGGTATCTCCAAAATACTTACCTATATAAACAGTTGTATTATCCAAAAAGTTACCGGCATTCAAGTTTTGACCGGTATTGAGATTGAGCGCATTGGTAAAAGTATTTTGCAAAAACATAGTGCGCAATGAAAATATATCAAATTTAAGAAAATCGCGCAATCGGTTTTCAATGCCGCGGAAAACGGTTATCTGTGCGCCGTAATCGGCCAAACTGCCGATTAAAGCGATCGGATTTGCGTTTCCTCTTCCGTCGTCCGCTAAAAAGATTCTGCCGAGCAATGTCATAATTTCCTGCCGGCTTTTTACCGGTATGGATGAAAATGCGGGATTAAGACGGCTTAAAGGCTGATCGGCGACAGTAAGCATAATGCGCACCGGATCCCCTCCCGCATCGCGTTCGCGGATTTCGGCTTTTGCGCTTAAATGCGGGTCAAACACTTCCATACTTTCATTCAATATCGCCGAGGCTTCACGCACGTAAAAAGTTCTGTTTAAATACAAGATTTCGCCGCCTTTCATCGAAAAAGAGCCGGTAAAAGAAGAGGTGCCGTAGCGGGTATCGATTTGTATGTGAAGCGGTTCGGTTTGCGTTACCAAACCGCGCACAAAGGGGTTTGTCTTTGACGGTATAAAAAGGCGGGGTTTATTGCCGGTCAATACGGTTAAATCCACAATCGTATCCATTTCCGACTCTTGCTGAACGGGAAGTTCTTCAGGAGTGAGCGTGATAACCGCTTCAAGATTGTCAGCTTCAATTAAGCCGCGCACATCGACGGTTTCGGTATCCACTTGCAAAGCAATATCCGCCTTTGCCGTTCCCGTAAAAACACCGTAGGGCATTCTATATTTTCCGGCGGCGCGGCTATTACCGAGCGTTTTTGCGCTCAACGATACAAAATCGAAAGCCATTTTATCCAAGCCGAGATCCACACTTAAATCGACTTTTGCTCCGGTTTTTTCGCCCGTAAATATGCTGTTGACAGCCGAAAACACATTGTTGACGGTTTTTACGCGGAAATCCTTACAAAGCATTTTTTCGTCTATGTAATCGGGAACCCCAACGAGCATATCGGTTCCGCGGAATTCCGCATTGATAAGCGGGTTATTAAGCGGCCCGGTAATCGTTCCCCGCCCGACCGCACTTCCCGAATACAAAGAGAACACGGGTAAATCCAACAACCCCGAAAAGGTTTTTGCGTCCGCGCTTATTTCGTCAACCAATACCGAAAGTTCTCCTTTTCCGACAATGCCGAATGCGTTAAAATGAATGGGAAAATCGCCGTCCGCTTTAAAATATATTTCCCCCGAATCGCTTATGCTTCCTTCCAGCTCTCCTGAAAAACCGGCGCTTATGTCGAAACGGCCGGGAGTACGTGTCAAGCTTACTTTGTAATTTTGCGCAGGCTTAAAAAACGAACCTTCCAAACGCGGAAAAAGCAATTCGACTTTAACTGCTTTTTCTTTAAACGGTTTTGAATTATCGGCGTCCAACGGGAAAAGGTTCAGTACAAAGGGACTGTGAAACGTTTTTTCTTTAAAATGCATATCGTCGGAAACCCTGCCGCTGAGCATTCCATCCAAACGGCCGGCGGTTGTTTTAAGCGAAAAATCGCCGTTTAAATCTTTAAAATCCAACAAACCGTAATGAATGTCGAAACCGGACAAAGTCAAATTATCGTTTTCAAGGTTCGCCGCGCCATTTATACGGACATCGTACTTTCCCGCGACAAAAGATGCGTTGTCGATATTCAACTGTACGGACAAATTTTCCGCAGTGCCCAAGGCCGTTAATTTTGCGCTGAATGTATTGCTTTCGTTTTGAAAACCGGCAAACCGAGCCGCCGGCGCTGAACGGACTTCGGCTTCGCTTGAAAAATAAATGTGCTCTGAAAATTTGAGTGCGGCATTTTCCACCCGTTCCGGATTGTGGGCTTGCAACCACAGCGAATACATTTCGGGCGAAAAAGAATCGGTCAAAGAAGCGTTAAGCGATAACGATTCGAACACATTCGCATCGAAATTCCACAAAATATTGATGCTTCCGTTCAAGGAAGACAACTCGTCCGAATATGCGGTCTTGTTCAAATAGATGCCGCCGGGTTCGGCAACGCCGGAAACACGCACGCGCGGAGAAACGCGCAGTTTTTTTGAGATTTCTGCAGTTTCAATTGAATCGATGTCCGCACGCCAATACCCTTCGTCGTACAAAAAACGTATCGACGCGGACGAAGAAAAAACCAACTCGTTTACCGCAAGCGGCAGCGATAAAAGCGAAAGAGAACCGGTAAAAACGCCGTCTTTATCCGCGGCAAATGAAGCATTTAAATTATAATCTCCGCTGATATTTAAAAACTTTTGCGGAACATAAACGCCGGAAAACGCATAGGGAATTGAATTGATAAACAGAGAACTTGAAAAAAATATTTCGCCTTCAGCGCCGGACACCGAATCGGCGCCGCGCTTTTTTGCATGTTTTGCCGAATGCAGCCACGAACTTATGTCGGCGTTTGCTTCAAGTTGAACGGACTGCCCCGAGGTAAGCATATCGAAACGCGAAATTTGAAAAACCGATTCGGTTCCGTCTACGGAAAACAAAAGCAATTCGTTGTCTTTTTTTGTGTTTGCGATAACGGCGTACGGTGTATTATACGTAATGCTTTTAAAATCGGTTGAAGCGAATAAATCGAAAGAAAATATGTATGGCCGAAAAAGCGGTATCAGAGGCGAAAGTTTTGCCGCTTCTTTTTCCGGCAAACAGCTGACCGCAATTGAACATGCGGAATCCAAAAACATATTTTCGGCAGATAGCTGCGCTTGTACGTATCGCTGCTCGGCGGCGGCAAAACTGCCGTTTATGCGGATGACTCCGGGTCCTGCGATATCGGCTTTTGAATAATCGTAGGCTTCAAAAGTAAAATCGCGCGAAAGGCCGCCGCCTATCAGACGCAGCTGCAAGGCGGTTAAAACCGTTTCTCCCACATGCAGTTGAGGAATAAAAATCAAACTTTCGTTTCCGAAAGATTCCATGTATAATTCGGCGGATATGTCGTTTCCGTTCGGAAGCTTTAAAGAACGCAAATGAGCGTTCCCCTGCGGGCGAAGATTTTTTAAATCGAAGCTGCCGCTGTAACCGGCGTCGATAACGGAAGATTTAATGTCGATAAAATCCGCCCGCACATTCGATTCGTCGCCCGCCAAACGAAAAGATACGGTTCCCGTTTCCCGTGTTGCAAATGCGGCTTTAACCGATCCGTCGGCTTCATAGCGGAAAGCTTTATTTTGTCCGTCCCAAAAAGCTCCGTATTCTCCCGAAACAAAACACGAATCGATTTGCTTCAAAAAGCCGCGCTTTTTTTTCACTTTAACCGCTTCAATCAAGTTTAAATCGCGGGCATACAATTTTACGGCGGCATTTTGCGAAAGGGTATCCACCGAAGCGCTTAAACTGAACGGCAGCGCATTTTGCATAAGCGACAACTGTGCTGTAGAATCGGCATATGAAGCGTACATATTCAATGCGGGAAACGTATAATCCGATTCTTTGAGCGAAGATAGACGCAGTTGCGCAAAACTGTTTTCAAAATTCGGTGTGAGATTGGCTTGTGCGGAAAAACCTGCGGCAAAGGTTCCCCAGTCGCGCTTTTTTTGATCAAGCGCTTGTATGCTGTTTTTACCCGACAAACTGCACTGCAAAACGCCGTTTTCCCCGTTTCTGAGCATTCTAAGATTTGCAAAGTGCAGTTCGTTTTTTATATTTTCGTCCGTGTACAAAACGGAAACGTTTTTCACCCTGATTTTTACGGGAAGTGAAAAAAGAATATCGTTTATACCGGGCAAAGTTTTTGCCGTTTCGGCATCGGAACCTCCGCCACCCGTTTTTTCAGCTTCTCTAATCAGAGAAAAAATCCTGTCGCGTATTGCCGCTTGCGTAAGATCGTTATAATCGATATGCACACCGGAGATAAGCAGTTCGCCCAAAGCTTCGGCCGTATTGCCGCGTATGAGCTTGAGAATATTCCATTTGAGTTTTACCGAGCGGATTTTTAAAATCGGAACCGCAGTTTGACTGTCGATAACGGAAATGTCGGACATACGGATGCCCGACAAAACCGAAGGAGAAAGCGCTTTATACGAAACATCAAAACCCGTTTTTCGGCGTACAAGCTCAAGGTAGTCATTACGTATGCGCTCAAAAGATGCAGCCGCTGCACGCAAAGCCGCACGCGCGCACAAAAATGCGGTACAACCGATGCATAAGAGAATAACAATACTTAAACTGCGCGAAAGGGTCTTTTTTTTCATTCGTTTAAACAGTATAATAGCAAAAAATGCAAGATTATGGTAGGGAGTAAAAATTGATATTGCACAATTTTGTTGTTTTTGAAGGTATTGACGGTTCGGGAACATCCACTCAAATTGAACGCCTGAAAAAGCGTTTAAGCGGGAAAAAGGCGGTTTTTACCGCCGAACCGACAAAACTCGAAACGGGCATTTTTTTGCGCCGCGTATTGAGCGGTGAAATAAAACTTGCTCCCGCAACCGCCGCCCGTCTCTTTGCCGCCGACCGCTGCGAACATCTGTACGGTGCCGGCGGTATTGTCGAAACATGTAAAACAAAACTGTGCGTATGCGACCGGTATCTTTTTTCGAGCCTCGCCTACCAAAGCGTCGAATGCGGTATAGAACTTCCCGCAAAATTGAACGAAGACTTTCCCCTGCCCCAAATCGTTTTTTATTTTTGTATACAACCGGAAGCTGCCTTAAAACGCATAACGGGACGCGGCATAACCGAAATTTACGAAAAAAAAGACTTTTTGGAAAAAACCGCCGCAGCCTACGATAAGATTTTTGCCGATTTTGAAACAACCCACACGGATATGACCATTGTGCGTATCGACGCGTCCCGAAGTGCCGACGAAACGGAAAAAATCATCTGGGGCGTCATACAAAAAATGCCGATACTTGAACTGTGAAATATTTTTTTAAATCACTGTCCGCAACGGCGGCTACCGTTCTCTTTACTTTGCTTTTCAGCTCATATGCGATAACTTTTAAAGAGCAATATTATAAACTGTATCACATACATTATCAGCAATATCCCGACGACGTAATGGAAAACATCTACTGGCTTGAGCGCGCCGTCGCCGCCGATTTTGCAAACCCTAAATTTGCCCTTGCACACATAAACGACAAAACCGATTGGGAAAAATACCGCTATTTGTTTATGATGCATGTACATCTTAAATTGATCGAACAGCATATGAGACTCGGGCGCACATGGGATAAAAAAATCGCTTATTTTTACGATGCCCCGTGGAAAGAAGAATATCTTCGCGACTTGGAAACGGCCGAAAAATGCTATCGCACAGGCTTATACTATTGGGCGGAAGCGAAAATCTGGGCCGAAAAAGCGAATCAGTCGAGATTCCGCTTTTTGTATTTGCACGACATTCAGAACTGGGAAGACGAATCGTACCGCATAGACAGGGGCGAATTGAACTACGAAAAAACTTTAACCCGCGAGCTTGAACGTTTGCAAAAAGTAAAAGAAAGCTTTCTTGCAATGGACGAAAATACCTATTAAAATAAGGCATGACTACGTCGAGCTTTACAATACGGTATAAGGCGGTACATCCGGGAACGGAGCGCACGGAACTTCTTTTTTACGACAGTGCCGAACAGGCCCTGCAAAGTACCGCTTTTGCAAAGCAAAACCGCCTTTACATTACCGACGAACATATCGCATGCCTTGCCCCCATAAAAAGCTTTTTGGAAACACAAAAACATAAAGGTTTTCCGGTGTGCGTTGTAAAGGCGGGAGAGCACTATAAAACAATCGATACCGTGT
>CAUTRX010000053.1:0-6295 GCA_963540775.1 uncultured Treponema sp.
GATATCGTAAGTAAAACGGTTGTACGCTATAACAAAAGCATTGTTTTGGATTTTTTGACGACACACTCTTTTGAAATAATCGATGAGTCAATGGTAAAGCTGCAAAAGGGGTTTGATACGATTGTTTCGGCGTTTGAAGAAATTCAAGCCGGCGGAAACGCTTCTTCATCAAATACCGCCCGCGTAAACGGTATGATGTCCGATATTCTGAACAATAATAAAAAGCTGCACGGAGAAATCAACGAGCGGATGGGTGAAATTGAAGAAGCGTCGCTTAACGCTCGCAATGCGGCTTCTTCCTTTGCCGTGCTGAAAGACAGAACCAACGATGTCGCCGATATGATTGCGGGTATTCAGGATGTTTCCGTAAAAACGGGGATTCTTGCAATCAACGCTTCGATAGAGGCTGCCCGTGCGGGAAAAGTCGGAAGCGGTTTTAGAATTATTGCCAACGAAGTGCGTTCTTTGGCGACGCAGACGGGCGATTTTACCGATAAAATCGAAACGAAGTTAAAAGAATTCCGCGATACCGTCGATGAAATCAATAAAAGTATGACGGTGTTTATCGATTTGTTTTCGCGCTTTCAGCGTTCGTTTACCGAAGTTTTGAATAATTTTAACGAAAATGCCGCCACTCTTGACGAAGCGGGGAATTCTTTGACGGAGATAACCGCATCGGTAAAAGAGCAGGCGCTGGCTATGCAGGACGGTTTGCATTCTTTGGAGAAAGTCGGCCAATCGCTTCAGGATACGCATGCGGTGCTCGATGTTATTCAAACAAGCCATGCCTTTTTGGATACGTTGCTGGAAAAACAGGATTAGACTGAAAACGCGGTTTATAAAAGTCTTTTTTTTGCCGATATTCAAGAGGTATGAAACCCCTTGTATTTTTAGTTTCGGCGGGCTTAAAACCTTTTGCCGATGAAAAAATCTTTCAGGGCTTGAGCGCCCGCGAAAAGGCGCGTATATGGGCGGACAGTGTGCCGAATTCCGCCGGGACCGACTTTATCGATACGGCAAAAACGCTTCCTTCCGTGTTTTTACATATGGCCGACGCGGCGCAGTCGCTGCACGCCGACTGTGCGGTGTTGGCATATGCCGACTGTCCGTTTTTAAATAATCGCTTGTGTGCCGAATTGCTTGAGCTGCACCGAAAATATGCTGCGGAATATACTTTTGCCGACGGTTACCCCTACGGTTTTACCCCCGAAATTATAGATGTGGGATTGCTTCGCATTTTGGCGGCTCTTGCCGAAACAAAAAGCGAATTTGCGCAGGCGGTTTTTAACCGCGACTCGGTTTTTTCACTTTTAAAAACCGATATCAATTCGTTTGAAATAGAAACGCTTATTGCGCCGCAGGATTACCGTTATTTGCGCCTCGATTTCAGCTGTTCGTCAAAACGCAACACACTGGCATGCCGCCGTCTTTTTAATCTGTTGCCCGAATGCGACGATGCCGACCTGTTGTGCAAAACCGCCGCCGAAACCGCCGATGTTCAGCGTACGCTCCCGTCTTTTTACAATGTGCAAATATATGCGTCGGGCGAAAAAGAAAGCATATACGAGCCGGCAGTGAAGGGGGACTGCGGTCCCGTGCAGGCGGATATCGATTCGTTCAAAAAGCTGGCGGAAAAAATTGCCGCTTTTTCGGGGGACGCGGTTGTCGGTCTTTCGTTTTGCGGAGATCCGCTGTATCATGCCGATTTTGCTTCCTTTGCCGAAGCGGTGCTGGAGCATAAAGAACTTTCGCTTTTAATCGAAACCGACGCTCAAATGCTTGACGAACAAACCGCCTTGCGCATACAGCGCGCCGCCGGAGCAAATGAAGTGCGTTTATCCGGCTATGCGGCGGTGAATTGGATAATCAAGCTCGACGCCTGTGATGAGCAGTTGTACAAAGAAATCCGTACACGCGGCAGTTTGAAAAAAGGCGAAGAAGCGGTACATCTTCTAAAAAAACTTTTTCCCGGCGCCGTGTATCCGCAAATGGTACGTATGAATTGCAGCGAACATCAGCTTGAAGGTTTTTTCAGGCATTGGAAAGCCGACGGCGGCGGCGAGTTGATTATTCAAAAATACGATCATATAAGCGGTTTGTTGGAAGACATGCGCCCGGCGGATTTATCTCCTGCGGTGCGTACTCCCTGCTGGCACATTAAACGCGATATGTGCATATTGGCGGACGGCCGGGTTCCGCGCTGCAAGGCTGCGGTTTTCGACTCCGGCGGTTTTTACGGCAACGTATTTACCGAGGGTTTGGAAAAAATATGGGATAAAGGATATGCAAAACTGAATGAACAGCTGGGCGGCTCATACGACGGTCAATGCGGAAAAAGCGATGAATACTATACCTTTAATTTTTAACGAGCGCCAAATAAAAAGAACCGTTTTAGGCGGTAAAGCCGCTTCCGTTTCGCAAATGAGTGTTCAGACGGATACGGGGCAGTATAAGCCGCACGATACACCGCCGCCGATTGCCGTTGTTTTGTTGAACCGCAGCGGAAATCATTTTTGTGTACAAAATCTGGATACGCTTTTACGTTGCGGTTTTCGGGAGATAATTATCGTAGAAAATTCCAACCTCAGCTACAGCGTAGAAGAGGTTGTTCGGCGGTATCCGCAGGTAAAATTCGTGGTTCCGTTTGAAGCGCTTACCTGCGGCGATATGATCAATATCGGTATAGCCGAAATCGATTCGCCGTTTGCCCTTGTAATTTGGGACGATTTGAAAATATCCGCACCGTTTTTATCGCCGCGCACCGTAGAAACCGTTGTCTCAAGCGGGTGTTTGTGTACGGTGCCGCTACTGCAATCGGCATCGCTTCAGTTGCTTCCCGTGCGTATGAATCCCCACATAGAAAAAAACACTTTTTCCGCCGTTCCCGCTGCGTTTTCGGCCGGCAGCGTACATACCGTTTATCCGTTCGATTTTATAGGCATATACGATAAACAAAAGTTTATGCAGCTCGGCGGCTACGATTATACGATTACTTCTCCGTATTGGCAAAACCTCGATTTTGCGCTGCGCGGCTGGCTGTGGGGTGAAAAAATCGAATTGTGCCGCTTGTTTCGGCTGACATACGACGGGGAAACTCCTTCCGAAGACACAACCGCCGATTATGCGCAGCTGCGGTTTTTTCTTAAAAACTGCGCTCCCGTATTCCGCAGCGATTATGCTTATATTCCGAAAAGCCGCTATTTCGATTTTGCCGGACGCTGCCCGGGAGGTTTGTTTCGCTCATACGGATTGTTTGCCGATGCCCGTTCGTGGGTCCGCAAAAACCGCTACCGATTCAAAACCGATATTGTCTCCTTTACGCGCGATTGGGCTGCGGGGCAAACGGGCGAAGATAAAAAGCCGGACGGCACACGTGGCGAAAGGATGCCGCTATGACGGCGGTTATCGTACAATGCCGTCTCGCTTCGCTGCGTTTACGCGAAAAAGCCCTGCTGCCGTTGGGAATCGACGGACTGCCGCTTGTTTTGTGGACGCTCAAGGCTATGAAAAAGGTTAAAGCCGACGCCTATTGGCTTGCCTGCGACACTGCCTCTTATGCAACGCTTGCGCCCCTTGCCGAAAAAAACGGCTGGAATTGTTTCGGCGGAAGTGAAACCGATGTATTAAAACGGTTTTGCGATGTGATAAAAAAAAGCGGCGCCGACACTGTCGTCCGGGCGACGGCCGACAACCCGTTTTTGTTTTATGAAGCCGCCCGTTTTTCGCTGGATGAATTTTTAAAAAGAAACTGCGACTATTTTACGCTTACCGGTCTTCCTCACGGAAGCGGTATTGAAGTGCTTTCCGCCCGCGCCCTTTTAGACGCTCATGCGTCCTCTTCCGATCCGTTCGAGCGCGAACACGTAGGCCCCGCCTTATACAATCACAAAGATCGCTACCGGTGCATTATGGAACCGTCTTCATCCGCATGGAATTATCCTGCGCTGCGTACCACAGTCGATACGCCGGCGGACTACCGGCGCGCATTGCGCATATACCGATTTTTGTACACACGGGAAGGTTTACCCGACGGCCCCTTTTGCGCCTCAGACATTCTCAGAGCGCTGCACGCCGAGCAGGTACGGGAACCGGTTTTGGCGGTTCCGCCGCTGAACGAACAACGCGGCAGGGATTATGTGCACCGCTTTGTCGGCGAAATGCCCGAAACACAAAACCCTGCCGTATATACCGATGTATACGTGGGCGAAAATCCGCCTGCGGACATACAAAAACTGATTGACGGTACTGAGGTTTACAAAAAGCTTTGCGGCGCAATTTTGCGCGAACTTCCCGAAAGCGGTGAATACGCGTCGGTTTTAACCTGCCGCTCGCGGCTTGAACAGGACGACGCGCTTAAAATTAGTGCAATAGCGCCTCTTGTATTTACCGACACCGATTTTTAAGAACACTTTCCTGTAATCCCAAAAGTGAAGTTTTTGGAGGTTTTGTTCTGCAGGAGGCGTCCGTTTGTTCCGATATTCAAAAAAAGGAATACCGATGAGATTTTTTTCCGTATTGCGCACAAAAGCATACATTGTTTTCACCGTTTTTATACTGATCCCGTTTTGCCGTTTACCGGCGGCCGCTCCGAAGGGGCTGGTTTCATTTTCTGAAATCGCCCGGATTACCGGCTCGGTGCTGCATTGGGACAGTATGGCCTCAAACGGCATATTCGAAAAAAACGGACGCTGTGTCAGTTTTTCGGCGCATAACGATTTTGTACTATTGGATTACACCGAAATGTCCTCGTGCAGTGCTCCTGTCAATTATTGCGGAACCTTTTACGCCCGCGCCGATTTTTCCGACACGGTAAAAAATATTTTCGAAAACCTTCCGCCGGAGGTGCATTTCCGTATCGGTGCAATTTTAATCGATCCCGGACACGGCGGGCGCGATTCGGGGGCGGTAGCCGATTATGTTATAGACGGTCAAAAAAAGACGCTCAAAGAAAAAGACATCGTTTTGTTTACCGCACAGGATCTTTACGCACGCTTAAAACAGCGCTATCCCGATAAAAAAATCATGCTTACGCGCAATACCGACACCTTTTTAACTTTAAACCAGCGCACCGATATTGCAAATACCGTAAAACTTGCCGAGCACGAAGCCATTATTTACATATCGGTACATGCAAATTCGGCTTTTTACACCAAAGCAAAAGGTTTTGAAGTATGGTATTTAAGTCCCGGTTATCGGCGCACTCTTATCAAAGCCTCCCCGAACGACAAAGATAAAGAAGTGGTGCCCATTTTAAATTCCATGATGGAAGAAGAGTTTACCACCGAAAGCATACTGATTGCAAAATACATTCAAGACGGCATCAAAACTCAAGTGGGAAGTTTAACCTCCGATCGCGGCATAAAGGAAGAAGAATGGTTTGTCGTGCGCAATGCAAATATGCCCAGCGTCCTCGTTGAATTGGGTTTTGTGACAAACGAAGAAGAAGCAAAACTGCTTTTTGATAAAAACTACTTGCGCAAATTGTCGGCGGGGATATATAATGGCTTGACGGCGTTTGTCACGCACTTTGAGCAATCGCGAGGTTTTACGGGCGGAAGATGAGTGAGCATTTCGTTGCGAACCGCTTTTCCGAAAAAAAAATACGTTCGGCGGTTTTTTTCATTTTGATTTTCTCTTTTGTATTTTCCTGTGCGATGTATGTTCTTTTCTATCCGGGAACGAAAAAGCTGCTGCTTTTTGAATCGCTGGACAAAAACGGTATCTATGCCGAAACCTGTTTTGTTCCGTACGAAAAAGCGCAAAGCGATTTGGACTACATTACCGCCGAACTTTTGCTGGGGCCGAAAACTGACAGATACCGTCCGCTGTTTTCACCCGGTACAAAAACACTGTCGCTTTTTAAAGGGCGCGGCGGTACCGTATACGTCAACTTGAACAAAGATGCGCTTTTACAAAACGGGACGGCTTCACAGACATTGGCGGCTTGCAAATTGCTTGAGCGCAACATACGGAAAAACTGCGGCGGAACCGGCTCTGTAGTTATTGCGATATCGGGCCGTAAAGTGTATGAATATTGACGAAAACCGCAATTTAAAGAAAAAAAACCGTTGACAAAAGCCGATATAAAGTATATTTTATATATGAGGCTACATCATACTGTAAAAAAAGGAGCTTTGAATGAAGAGGTCTTTTGTTTTAGTGGCAATGGCGCTTCTGTTAATCGGAAGTCTTGCCTTTGGCGAAAAAGGGGTTCTCATCGATTTTTCGAATCTGGAACCGGATATCGTTGCCGATGAAAACGGTAATCCGACTGTTCACAGCAGAACCTCTATGG
>CAUTRX010000054.1:0-6263 GCA_963540775.1 uncultured Treponema sp.
ATTTCTATAATGACTTACATCATTTTATTACTTGTTAGAAAAATATTAGATTTATATTTTATTTTAACGAGAAAAGATTAACTATGATTTATTTTTCTGTTCAAAATATATGCTTGCATTTTTCTGGAAATAAATCTTTAGAGGACGGTCTTATTTTATCCGATAATACTTTTACAGTAAGCATAAATAATGATTTAAATCATATTCTTTTAAGCTATTTCCTCGCTCCTTTCATTTCCGAAGAATTTTGTCAGTTTTACCATGAAAGTGATTTAGCTTTGAATGAAGTATATACCTATGTTTCAAAAATTTTTGATAATCAGGAAGGACTTTACGAACAATCCGTAAATTTAGCCAAGCACCTCTACGAACAAAGTACTCACCCTAAAATTAAGGGTGGAGAATTTTATACTGTCTATTTCAAGAACTGTATTTTAGACGGCGAAACGTTCGATGCAGTAGGTTTATTTAAGTCTGAAAATAAAGATACCTTTTTAAAAGTTTTGCAGGAAAACGGTACTTTTAACTTACAAAGCGAAAAAGGTATCAATATTAAAAAATTGGATAAGGGTTGTCTCATTTTTAACAAAGAACAAGAAAATGGTTATGTGGTTGCTGTAGTCGATAATGTTGGAAAAGGCGTTGAAGCTCATTATTGGCTTGAAGACTTCCTTCATGTCCGTCTCCGAAAAAATGAGTATACCAATACACAGAATTTTATGACCTTAGCAAAAAACTTTATTACACAAGAGTTGCCAAAAGAAAATAAGTTTTCAAAAGCCGATCAAATCGATATTTTAAATAAATCTTTGGACTTTTTTAAGGATAAAGATGAATTTGATATTGACGATTTTATCAATGAAGTTATGACTGAACCAGAGACCATCAAAAAATTCAGGCAATATAAGCAACGCTGTGAAGATGAAACCGGTATTTCAATAGACAATCAGTTTCCTGTTTCCGAAGCAGCACGTAAAAAACAACATAGATCGTTTAAGAGAGTCATTCAACTGGATAAAAAAATAAAAATCGTTATCGATGGCAATACTCAAAACATCGAACAAGGTACGGACAAAAAAGGTAAATTCTACAAAGTGTATTACACCGAAGAAAACTAATCTCTTACCTCTTTCTATATTCATTCGGGAGCATGCCTGTGTACTTTTCAAAGCAGGCGGAAAAATAGCCGGTACTGCGGTAGCCGAGACTTTGGGCGATGTTTGCAACATACATATTAGTATTTAAAAGCAGGGAGCAGGCTTTTTCCATCTTTTTATTAACAAGATAATCGGTAAGCGGGAAACCGGTAACGGCTTTAAAAACATATTTAAATTTTGAAGGACTCATATACGACATTTTTGCAAGCGTTTCAAGCGGAAGTTTTTTGTGTAAGTTTTTATTTATGAACTCAATCGTTTGCATAATAGCTGCATGGTCGGCTGAAAAAACGGAGTGTTCCGCTTTTTGTATGTTTTCGGTTCTTCGTAAAAGAAGGGCGGAGATTTCGTCAACTTTACTTTTGAAAAAAAGTTTTGCACTCGCTTCGGTTCCCGAGAATTTCCGTATCTGATTCAATATAAAAGAAATTTCAGGAATATAGTTTTCTTTCGGCAAGAGAGAAATTTTTGTACAAAAATTTTCTTCCGTAATGCCGAAGGTGTTTTTTAAATATGCACCGTAATATTCGGGGTTTAATTGAAGCCCGATAATACATGCAGGAGTTTCCTTTTTTATAACATACTGACTCGCCGAGCGTGGCCGGTTTTGACGATATATTCTGCTTATATCGTCACTGACGGCAAAAAACGGTAACTATGCAAGTTTAGGGGAACTCTGCATGCGGCAATACTGCCGTCTAGCGACCGCAGCATGCGGCATTGTTGCCATCTACTGACCGCAACAATGCTTATATTTTTTGCCGGAACCGCAAGGGCACGGATCATTGCGGCCGACTTTCGGTGTTGTGCGTACTACCGTAACATTCTCCCCTTGTCGCTTTGAGGCGAAAGGGGAGGCTGCAGCCGCCGATTGTGCGGCTCCTGCGTCAAATGCTTCCATAGCGTTGTGCTGAGCATTTATCTGCATAGTGCGCGCCTTTCGCTGCATATCTTCACCCTGTGCATTTGTTATTTTGACTTTAAAAACGCGTGAGGCGATTTCGGTACGGATATTGTCAAGCATTTCGTCAAAGATATTAAAGCCGTCGATTTTATACTCGGTTAAAGGGTTTTTCGAGCTGTAGGTGCGAAGGTAAACGGCTTCGCGCAAACTTTCAAGTGCTTCAAGGTGGTCGAGCCATTTGCGGTCTATAGCCTGCACGTATTGATAGCGGATAAACATATTCAGATTTTCTTTGCCCGCCAACAGTTCTTTTTCGCTTAAGTCGTTTTCAAGTGCGCTCATAATTCCGCTTATAAGCTTTTCTTTTACGGCTTCGGTTTTGTGTTCTGTCTGTGCCGCCTGCAATAAGTCCTGCGGAAGCTGGAGGGCAAAGGTTTGCTTTAATTCGGAAGCAAGATCGCTTGCCGCTTCTTCGGCATTTTTTCGCGCAGTTGTGACGTACTCTTCGGCGAGATTATTGAGTGTGTCGCGAGCGGTTGTTAAAATGCGCTGTTTTAGATCCTCGTCGGTCAAAATCGCATCGCGCTGGCTGTAGATAAAGCGGCGCTGTTCATTTAAAACATCGTCGTAGTCGAGTAAGTGCTTGCGGATTTCAAAGTTGCGCTCTTCAACTTTGCGTTGCGCCTTTTCGATACCCTTTGTAAGCCAGGGGTGGTAAATCGGTTCGCCCGGTTCCATACCGATACGCGACATAAGGGACTTCATCTTTTCGCCGCCGAAAAGCCGCATTAAATCGTCGTCCATCGAAATATAGAATTTACTGCGTCCCGGGTCTCCCTGACGTCCCGATCGCCCTCGAAGCTGATTGTCGATACGGCGGCTTTCATGACGCTCTGTTCCGATAACGTAGAGGCCTCCGGCTTGTTTTACTTCTTCGTAATCGCTCTGCCATTTTTCTTTTTCGATTTTATAGGCGCTTTCATACTGCTCTTGGGACGCTTCGGTTCCCGCACGTTTTTTTGCTCTGAATTCGGGGTTGCCGCCGAGCTTGATATCGGTACCGCGGCCTGCCATATTGGTTGCAATCGTTACCGCGCCTTTTGCACCCGCTTCGGCTATAATCAAAGCTTCGCGCGCGTGGTTTTTTGCGTTCAATACTTCGTGGCGGATTCCTTTTTTGGTAAGCAGAGAACTTAAATGTTCCGACTTTTCAATCGATACCGTACCGACCAAAACCGGCTGTCCTTTTTTATGGGCTTCGGCTATTTCGGCGCAAATGGCCTCCCACTTGTCCGCTTCGTTCAAATACACTTCATCGTTTTCATCGATACGGGCGACGGGCTTATTTGTCGGAATAACCGTTACATCCAAATTATATATTTTATTGAATTCGACCGCTTCGGTATCGGCCGTTCCGGTCATGCCCGACACCTTGTCGTACATACGGAAAAAATTCTGAAAGGTAATCGTCGCCAAAGTGCGGTTTCGCTGGGCGATTCTGATATGCTCCTTTGCTTCGATAGCTTGGTGCAGTCCCTCGCCGTAACGCCGTCCTTCCAAAATGCGGCCGGTAAACTCGTCTACGATTTGTACTTGCTTATCTTTTACAACGTAATCGACATCGATTTTGTAGAGAGTATGGGCGCGCACCGCTTGGGTAAAGTAGTGGATGTATTCAAAGTTTTCTTCGTCAAACACTGAGCCGCGGATTAAATTGTGCTTTTGTAAAATCGCTTCGATTTTAAGCATACCCGCGTCGGTAAAGGATACGCGCCGGCTTTTTTCGTCCAGCGTATAATCTCCGATAACTTCTTCGCCCTGTACTTCGTCGGGATACAAGCCCGTTTCGGGATTTTTTTGCACTTCTTCAAGCTGGCCGACATATTTATCGACTTCAAAAAATTTAACCGTATCGTCTTCGCCCTGCCCCGAAATGATAAGAGGAGTACGCGCTTCATCGATTAAAATTGAGTCTATTTCGTCTACGATACCGAAGGCAAAGCCGCGCTGTACCTTTTCGGCGGGGCTTAACTGCATATTGTCGCGCAAATAATCAAAGCCCAGTTCGTTATTGGTGCCGTAGGTAATGTCACAGTTGTAAGCGGCCTTGCGCGCCGCGTTATCCATATTCGATACGATTGAACCGACCGTAACGCCCAAATATTCGTAAACCGGACGCATCCAGTCTGCGTCACGCTGGGCAAGGTAATCGTTTACGGTTACAACGTGAACGCCTTTTCCGGCTAAACTGTTCAAATAGGCGGCGGCAACGCACATAAGGGTTTTACCTTCACCGGTTTTCATTTCGACGATACGGCCGGAATGAAGTACGACGGAACCCATAACCTGCACGTCGTAGGCCCTCTCGCCCAGTACACGTTTTGCCGCTTCGCGGGCGAGGGCGAAGGCTTCGGGTAAAATATCGTCAAGACTTTCGCCGTTTTTAAGCCGTTCTTTAAAAGCGGCACTTTGCTTTGAAAAATCCTCTTCGCCGAGAGCGGCCGCCCATGCCTCTTTTTCATTTACCTTTTTTACAATCGGTACTAAAGCTTTTATATCGCGTTCGTGTTTCGAACCGAAAAAGAATGTCATTATCGCGTCAATCATACCTTATAATGTACCGCTTATTGACATATTTGGGCAAGCACTTTATGCTGTGTTTATGCTTCAAAGATTAAAAAAAGCTCCGCTGTGTTTAGGCGCATGCGCTCTTTGCCTCTGGATGTTCGCTTCATGTAAAGGGAATAAACCGGTCGAGGCTTTGGAAAAACGGGAATTGTTTCATCTGAATTACGGTACCTTTGAAAACGAATTGAAATTATTCGACGTACAAAAACCTCAAGCGGTTAACACATGCTTACTGATGAGAGACGGTTTCTTTTATATTGCAAACGGCGAATCCGCAAAGATCATGCAGCTTACCTCTTACGGCGATTTGCTTTCCATATTATACAACGCCGACACCAATCCTGTTCCTTCTTTTGTCGGCTTGAACGGAAGTGAAGCGCAATCGGCTTTGGAAAAACAAAGCGGCATTGCGACCCAAAGCGCGGTTATCTATCCTTTTAATGAAATTGGCGCCCTTGCGGTGGATTCGGAAAAACGGCTGTATGCCGCCGATATATTGCCGTACGAGCGCTATGTCCGTGATAAAAAAACAAAAACCGTATTGCGTTCGGTTGTACTCAGATTTAGGGCGGACGGTTCTTTTATCGATTATTTGGGACAAGAAGGACCGGGCGGCACTCCTTTTCCGTATATAAAGAATTTATATACGAATGCGGACGATGAACTTATTGCTGTTTGTCTTTCTCAAAACGGCTATCTTGTTTTTTGGTTTACCCGCGACGGCCGTTTAAAATTCAAAGTGCCGCTTTCGGTTTCTTTGCTTCCCGAATATACATCCGATTCGGATAATGTGTTTGCGGTTATCGATCAGGTTATCCCCGATTATCATGCGCCCGTACTCTACTTAAAAACGGATTATTTTCCGGCCGAAATAGACGCTTCGACACATGTTCAGTCGGGCATAATTTTCGACAAAACGCTTATTCATCCTTTCGATGTGTCCGCAAACCGCTACGAAAAACCCGTTACCGTTCCCGATTTGGAACAAAGGCTTACGCACGGTTATACAAAAGAAGTGTTTTCCATTTCGTATGAATTTTTAGGGGTAAGTGAATCCGGCTGGTTCTTTTTTATAACGGTCGACAGTGACGGGTTTTCGATTCTCATGCTGCGCGAAAACGGTCAAAAGATTATACGGCGTCATTTGGCGGCGGATATACAAAGTATTATCTATCACGATTTTTCGCTTTCGCCGTCGGGTATTATTTCGGCTTTGTTCGCATCGGAAGACAAGGCTGCGGTGTTGTGGTGGCGTACCGACACGCTCATAGATGCGATTATTCAATAGCGGGGTTTTATGAGCGAAAACGACGACTACAAACCGATTCCCGAAGAAGAACTTAATTTTTATTACAAACGCAGCGAACGTTTAAAACGGGCGCCCGAAAATGTCCGTCGGTTTTATGACGGAACGTTTCCGAAACCGCCGAAAGGATTGTTTAAGGCTTTGGTGCACACGAATCACGGAAAATTCATGCTTGCCGCAGTAGGCCTTTCTCTTGCGGTTGTGCTCGGCATTTTGCTCACCGGTGAAAAGTCGAATGCAAAATCCGCTTGGGGAACCGACTTTGTTT
>CAUTRX010000055.1:0-6260 GCA_963540775.1 uncultured Treponema sp.
TCGGGGAATGTTGTTCTCATAAGGTGGTTGCAGGCGGCTTTAATACCCTTTGTTACGACGCAAAGCGTTGGGGTATTAAACCTTCCGCACGAATAAAACCGTATTTTATAAACTCTCCCTTATGATGAGTTCCGTTTTAAGCCGCGTGTGCAGGCTTTGCTTTTCCGTACCGTTAATCAGTATTTCCAAAAGTTCAACCGCATTTTTTGCAGCTTCCGTCCGATTTATTTGAACACTCGCCAGCGGCGGAGACGTATACTTACACAAAATCGAATTATTAAACCCGATAACCGATACGTCTTGAGGAATTGAACGTCCGGCAAGCTTTATTCCCTGCATTGCGGCACAGGCAACCGCGTCCGTGCGGCCAAAAACACCGTCCGGATACTTTTGTCTTTGAAAGATTCTTTGAACTTTCAGCGTCAGTTCGAGTTCATCGGCGCAATTTTGTACAATACGCCTTGAAGAACAATCCAAACCGTATTCTTCGCATTGATCTATAAACCCGCGAAGACGTTCGTCCGAACTTGTCCCGTCTACCGATTTTTCGCCCAAACGGTCGATAAAAAGTATGTCGCGCCGCCCCTTTTCGTATAAAGCTTTGACACAACTCCGTGCCCCCTCATACAAACCGGTATTTATTTGCCCGTATGTGCCGTCAAAAGGTTTGTAATTTTTGATGGTAAACAAAACGAGCGGAATCTCCGTGTCCATAAGACGCTGTATGTTTTGTTCCGAAAAAGAGCACGAGGCTATAACGATGCCGTCAAAAAAGCGTTCACAAATACGCCGGACAAAAACAGTGTCGTTTTTATCCAAACACAGCGAAATAAAATATCCTTTGTCGTAGGCAATCCTGTTCATTTCGCTTATGATTTCACCGAAGTGATTACCGGTTATATCGTCGGCAATAAACAAAATGTGGTTTGTCTTTTTTCCTTTCAGTGCGCGAGCCATACTATTCGGACTATAGTGCAGCTTTTTGACGGCGGCTTTCACACGGCGGCGTTTTTCGTCATCGACATAACGGTTTGCGTTCATAACATACGAAACGATAGTTTCACTCACTCCCGCCTCGCGCGCAACATCCGCACGCGTAGAACGGATAGGTTTTACTTCCATGTCCGCCGCCTTTACGTTTGCCCTGCAAGTTTTTGTATCTTCTTTTTCAGCCTTACGAATTCATCTATCTCCAAACCGGTGTCGTAATCGAGCTGGCGTTTTTCACCGGAGGCATTCGGCCTTTGGCGGGTATACCCGTCAACATCCCAGTCGGCCTTTTCTTTGTCCGCATTCCACGAGCGAACCTTCCACTGATATCCCCGGTACGGGTCACGCGTATCGTTCATAAAATCGATAATCCTGCGGTGAAGCTCATCCCGTACCGCTTCGCTCGCAGGCTCATAAATCAGATTTACCATTTCATCCGGATCGCTTACGGTGTCGTAAAGCTCATCCGTTTTTTCCAAAAGATGAATTGCCAATTTATGCGTATCGGTAACGGCAGCCCTCATAAACTGAATGCCGCCGAATCCGTCATGATCGACTTCGTAACGGTGAAATTCGATAAAAACGGTATCCCGAAATGCCGAGTCGGGATTTGCTATCACAGATCGCATGCTTTTTCCCTGCACTACCGGCGGAATTTCGCAGCCGAAATAATCGAGTATCGTCGGCGTAATATCGATGTGACTTGTCACCGACCGGTGCACCGCCCCTTCGGGAGACGGGCAGTAGGCGCCGCCTTTTATAATCAGCGGAATATGGGCAATCTCCTCATACACCGAAGCTCCTTTCATAGTTAAAGAATGGGCGCCGAGTGCTTCTCCGTGATCGGAAGTAAAGATAATCATCGCATCGGGAGCATGCTTTTTTATAGACTCGGTTAAGCGTCCTATTTCGTAATCGACAAAGGAATTACAGCCTAAAAAAAGACGCGGGCGTATGTGCACGTTTTTTTTGTCCTCGTGCAAATGCTCTTTTGCCCACAGTTTTTGATATTCGGGTTTGCCTTCAAGCGTGTCATAAAAATTCGCCTTTTTCGGCATTTCATAATCTTTGTACATCGAGGCGTACGGTTCGGGGCACAAATACGGCTGATGCGGTTCGTCAAACGATACGGTTAAAAAAAAGTCATCGTGCCCGTGCGTTTGCAAAAACGACAGCGCCCTGTCGGTGCAGCGGTGGGCAAAGGTAAAACTTTCGTCAATACCGTCAAGCGAGGCCGATTCTTTTCGTGAATACGCGCGCTCCTGTTCCGTCAATTCGTCAAGATAGCAGCGCATGTCATACCAATACTCGGGGTCGTATCCGCGCGGACAGATACCGTTGCCGAAATAATCGCCGCCGTCCAAGTGCCATTTTCCGATGTAGGCGCTGTGTATACCCGCCTCCTGCACATATTCCCCTACGGTTTTTACATCCGCTCCCAGCGGCATACAGTTTGAAATACTTGCATTCGAATGCGGGAAAAGCCCTGTAAATATTGCACTGCGTGCAGGACCGCATACCGGCTGGCATGAATAGGCTTTTTCGAAGCGGACACCTTCGGCCGCCAAGGCATCTATATTCGGTGTTTTCATGTCGGTAAAACCGTAACAGCCGACCATATCGAAGCGGGTGGTATCGGTCATAATAAACACAACTTGTTTTTTTGCTTTCATAAAAAATCCTCTTTTCATTTATACACAGCTGTGTATAAATGAATATATGTAATCATAAGCCATAAATCAGCACTTGTCAAATGAATTTTTTTGACAACGATTTTTTTTGTGACTTTGCGTACGTTTCAGGTACCGGTTTTTTGCTTTTCGCCGTTTTCCCGTACAGCGGACTTTTGTTTTCCGCCATTTCGGACGATGATTAAAGAAAGACTATTTTAAACGGCTGTTTTACCGAATGCCGATTACCGGAGTAATTATGAAAACTCATACCCATACGGTGCACGCCGCCCTTTTCCGTGCAGCGTGTATTTTTTTGGCCTTTACCGCAAGTTCATGCGCGGGCAATATGGACTTGGAATCGAATTGGCTGGTAACTTCAATCAGCTGTCCCGATTGCGAAATCGCGCGTCACACCGCCGCTGCCTATGCACCGCTGAATTTGTTTGCCGTAAAAAATGAAGGCGATGAAAACGGTCGCGAACATTCATACCGCATTTCAGGCCGCAGCGGAACCAATTCATACAAAGGCATTTTGACGATTTCGGGAAACACCGCCCGCGTCCGTTTTTCCACAAAAAACGGACAGGACGGTGCACCGAAATCAATCGGTCTAAAAACGGATGATCCCGAAAACACGCGCGAGCGGCTTTTTTTTCAAGCACTTGAAAGCGGCGGCAAAGTGTCGGTTATTCAAAACGAAAGTACGACCGAACTTATTTGGAAAAACGTACAAAAAAATATACAGGTGCATTTTAAAAAAATTTCACTGGAAAACACGCAGTGGGAACTTGTGCAGTTTTACGACGGAAAATCGCTTACGTACATACCGCAAGAAATAAAACGCGCAGATGTGTTATTTTCGGAAAACGGAGTCCTGTACGGTTCAAGCGGCGTGAATAATTTTAAGGCGCGCTATACAAATGCTGCAGGCGGAAGAATCGGTATATGGCAAATGAGTACTACCCGCATTGCGGCAGCAAACGAACAAAGCGCCGCCTTTGAACGGCGCTATATAGAACTTTTGGAAACGGTGGCGAGTTTTACACTTGAAGGCAACGGGCTGCATTTATTGAATGCGGACGGCGAGCATATTTTACATTACGCTATGCTGTAACCGAAAAACACTTGTGCGCGCTCTTTAACGCAACCGATAAATCGTATGTGCACTTTCCGCACGGCAAAATTGTAAAAAAGCGGTGTTGTAAAACTCCGTATCATAAAAAAGGCCGCCTAAAACCCGTGTTTTAGACAGCCTCATTTTCTGCAACGGACTAATCCGCACAAATTAAAATTACCAACGGTAATGGGCAAAAGCCTTGTTTGCTTCGGCCATCTTGTGGGTATCTTCTTTTTTCTTGTAAGCGGTACCCGTGTTATTGAATGCATCCAAAAGTTCCGATGCCAAGCGCTCGCCCATTCCTCGCCCGCTTTTATTCCGCGCGGCGGTAATAACCCAGCGCATCGCCAAAGCTTCACGGCGGCTGTCACGGATTTCAATAGGTACTTGATAGGTAGCACCTCCGACGCGGCGTGACTTTACTTCAACCATCGGCTTTACATTATCAAGAGCTTTTAAAAACACTTCAAGCGGGTCTTTATCCGTTTTCGCTTTTAAAGTATCGAACGCTTCATAGATAATGCGCATACTCACGGATTTTTTTCCGTCAAGCATCATACGGCTTACAAACTTCGAAACCACCGTACTGTTGTAGCGCGAATCGGGCAAAATAGGACGATTGACACTTTTATTCTTTCTTCCCATTTACTTCCTCCTACGCTTTGGGGCGTTTTGCGCCGTACTTTGAACGTGCGCGCTTGCGGTCTTCAACACCGAGGGTATCTTTTGTACCGCGGATAATATGATAGCGCACACCGGGCAGATCTTTAACACGCCCGCCGCGGATAAGCACAACGGAGTGTTCCTGCAAGTTGTGCCCGATACCGGGAATATAGGCGGTTACTTCAATTCCGTTACTTAAACGCACACGGGCAACTTTACGAAGCGCCGAATTCGGCTTTTTAGGCGTAAAAGTCATAACACGCGTGCACACACCACGTTTTTGCGGACAGGATTGAAGCGCGGGAGACTTCGTTCTGTTCGCTACAGATTTACGACCCTGACGGATCAATTGATTAATTGTAGGCATGAGCCTCATTCTCCTATACATTAAACCGGCCAGCACTCCGGCTAAAAATACTGTAACAGTTTCAGTCGATAACGTTCCGTCAGTATATCAAATACCGAAAACCCCTGTCAAGATATCCGGGGATTCGTCTAGCGGAACGTTACGACACGAATCTTTCAATCTTCTTCATTTTCCGTTTCGTACAGCGTATCTTCAATTTGAGCTTCCATAGCTTTTTCAAGCTTGCGGCGCTCAAGCACTTCGTTCATTTGTACATCAAGGTCCGCCGTATTTTCGTCAAACAGTTTAACATTGCGGTAATTGCGGATACCCGTACCGGCCGGAATAAGATGTCCGATAATGACGTTCTCCTTTAATCCGCGCAAATTGTCCGCAGAACCTGCAATTGCGGCATTGGTAAGCACACGGGTGGTTTCCTGAAACGAAGCCGCTGCAATAAACGAATCGATATTGAGCGACGCTTTGGTAATTCCCTGAAACATCGGACGCGCAATGGCCGACTGCCCGCCTTCGGAAAGCACGCGGCGGTTTTCTTCGTGGAATTTGTATTTATCCACCTGCTGTCCGAATATAAAGCGTGTATCTCCAACCGCGACAATTTCAACTTTCCGAAGCATTTGCCGCACGATAATTCCGATATGCTTGTCGTTTATACTGACGCCCTGCATACGGTACACTTGCTGAATTTCATCCATAAGATAGGTTTGCAGCGCATGTTCACCCGAAATGGCTAAAATGTCGTGCGGACTTATCGAACCGTCGCACAGCTGCTCTCCGGCTTCAACCACGTCTCCATCGCGCACCAGCAAACGTTTGGTCATCGGCACCAAATGCTCAAAAATTTTGCCGTACTTATCGACAACTGCAATAACGCGTTTGCCCTTTGTAATACCCTTAAACTGTACGGTACCGGTAATTTGCGCTAAAACCGCAGGATTTTTCGGTTTACGCGCTTCAAACAACTCGGACACACGCGGCAAACCGCCGGTTATATCGCTTGTTTTGGAAGATTCCTTTAAAGTTTTTGCCAAAGGCGTACCTGCGGTAATCTTTACCTTGTCTTCCACCAACAAAACGGCACCGCCGGGAAGGTAATAGCTCCCCTTTTCGTTACCCGCTTCATCGGTAATAAGAATGCGCGGTTGTTTTGTATCCAAATGTAAATCGGTAATGCGCTTTTCGATATTGCCCGTTTCTTCGTCCAAATCTTCCGAAAGGGTTGAACCGGGAATGATATCTTCGTAGTGAACATAACCGGAAACTTCGGCGATAATCGGATCCGAGAAAGGGTCGAATGTAGCAATCGTTTGTCCGGCTTCAACAAAATCGCCGACAGCGGCCAACACCGAAGAGCCGTTTTTGATTTCGATTTTAAGATCGTTGTTTGCCCAATACATATTTTTGCCACGGATGATAAAACGGGCGGCGTCGGGCGCAAGCGGTGGCTTTG
>CAUTRX010000056.1:0-6228 GCA_963540775.1 uncultured Treponema sp.
GGCGGCGGTGTAAGTATTGATACGAGCGGAATAGAAAAAGCGGTCGGGCGTATTGCCGAAGAAAATGCGCGCGCCGCCCGCGAAAGTGCAAAGGGGACCGCCGCCTTAACCGATGCCGTAAAAAAACAGGAAGAACGCGCAAGGCTTGAAGAAGAAGAGCGCGCCGCACAAAAACGCAGCCGCGAACAGGCCGCGGCCGAAGAAGCAAAGCGTAAAGCACATGAGCAACAGCTTGCAAAACAAAATGCCGATTTACAAAAACTCATCAAGCAGGTAAACGATGAAATCGCTTCGGGAAAATCCGGTTTGCTTTCGGGAAGATATAACGAAGCGCTGAACGATTTTGCAAAAGCCGCGGCGCTTTTACCGCCCGATCAAAAAGAGTTATCCGGCGGAAAACTTGCCGAAATCGCAGGCTTGTTGTCTACCGCGGCAAAAAACGAACCGGATGCGGCAAAACAAAAAAAATTAAAAAACGAGGCTTTGAATTACGCACAAAAGAGTTTGGAATTTACACCGGATAATCCGGTATCGCACTATGTTATGGGTAAAGCCGCCGCCGACGTCGGCGATCACAAAAACGCTTTAAAAGAATTTTCTCTTGCGGCTCAAAAAGATACGTCCAATCCGCTGTATTTTTACGAATTGGGGAAGGCGCAGTACACGATGAAAAAGTACGGCGAAGCGCGTTCTTCTTTCGAATCCGCGGCAAAATTGGATTCTTCTTTCCACCAAGCGTGGTTTAATGCCGCTTTGGCGTATCACCGTGTGGGAAATATCGACGAGTCGATCGCCGCTTTGCGTAAAGCTGTCGGTGCAAATCCCCATTACGACAGTGCATGGCTTCAGCTTGCGCGCTTTCAAACACAAAAGGGCGACAATACCGGAGCGATTGCATCCTACAAAAAATTGCTGGATATGGATTCGACACATACCGGTGCTTTGCGTGAATTGGGTTCACTGTACGGTTCTCAAAAAAATTATGCCGAATCCGAAAAATATTTCAAGCGGGCGCTCAGTTATGCGGATACCGATCCGTTGACAAACTATAATTTATCTACCGCATTGTTCGAATTGAAAAAGTTTGACGAAGCGCTGGCCTATGCGCGTAAGGCGGTAAATGCCGAACCGAACAATGCCGTATATCAATACAATTACGGTCTTATAAACGAATCTTTGGGGCGGTTCAGCGAGGCGATAAAAGCTTACACCGCCTCTGTCGGAATAGACGCGGCACATGTTAAAGCAAATATTAATTTGGGGCGCCTCTATCTTGATAACGGCAATGCCGAAAATGCGTTAAAATACTTATTGAAAGCGGTTGAGCTTGACAATTCCAGTTTTGAAGCGGTAAATAATCTTGCCGGCGCTTATTTGGCAAAAAAGGATTATGCCAACGCCGTAAAGCATTTTTTGGCGGCGGTTAAATTGGAATCGAAAAATGAAACGGCAAAGATGAATTTAGCGGGTGCGTACGCGTCTTCGGGGCAGTTCGATTCGGCTAAAAGCGTGTATCTTGAGGTTTTACAGCAAAATCAAAGGAATTCCGAAGCCTATGTGGAATTGGCAAAGGTATGTATTGCGCTTCAGGATAATAAAAGCGCCGAAAAGTATTTGATAACCGTGCAGGCAAAAGATCCTGCATTCCGCAAAAAGGAAGTTGCCGCTTTGCTGGAGTCGGTGCAGTAAAAGAATACGCTTGATACGCGTTGAAAGGAACCGTACTTCAACGTGTGCGCCTGACGGCGCGGAATAATTCGTCTTTTGAGATTTTTGTCCATACGGGGCGGCCGTGCGGGCAATGCGGATCTTCGAGCGCGAATATGTGCGCCAAAAGTTCCCGGGCCGTTTGCGGATCGAGCAGATGACCGTCTTTTACGGCGGCGCGGCAGGCGCTCGTTGCGGCATGGGAAGGGATAAGTTCGTGCGGGGCGAGGCGCTTGTCGAGTAAATCGATTTGCAAATCGCGCTCGGTGCCCTGCCAATTTACCGGAACCGACTCCACTTCCCATCTTCCGCCGCCGCAATTGTTCAAACTGAAACCGGCTTTATGCAGCTCGGGCAGCAGTGTTTCAAGATAGGCGTCGTCTTCGGCGGCCGGCGTTTCCAAAACCAACGGAATTAAAAGCGGCTGTCTTTCTCCCGCGCTTTCCAAAAAACGTTCAAACAGAATACGTTCGTGTCCCGCGTGCTGATCGACCAGATATAAATCGTCGTCTTTTTCCGCAATCAAAAAGACGCCCAAAGCCGTCCCTATGTAGCGTATGCCGCCGGAGGAAACAGAGGTTTCGGTATGGGCGGAGTCGGCGCTTTCGAGTCCGGGGGGTGCGCTGAGGACGTCGTCATGCACCTTTATATAGGCCGAGCTTTTTGTAACGGCCGGTTCCGCCGAAAGTTCTGCATCTCCGCACGTTTTAAAAGCGCTCCGGTCGGTTTCGATTTTTTCAAGATTGTATAAAACGCGCCGGGCGTCCGTTGAAGTAAACGGATGTTCGTGCACCGCTTTCGGCGGCGAAAATGCGGAAGCGGATGTGTTTTTTTTGCCGTCGCTTTCAAAAAGGGAAAGAGAATCTTTTGACGAACCGCCGTGCGCAAAAACGCTTGCCGCTCCGTATTTTTTTTCACCGGCGGAGCATTTGCTTTCCCGATCGGAATCGGGCGGCATATCGGCATGTTGTGCTTGCCTCGCTAAGGAGCGGACACTCAGGTTTTTATAAAAATTCCGTACGGCGGAACTGACCGCGCGGTGAACGGGGGTAATGTCTTTAAAGCGCACTTCTTTTTTTGCGGGGTGAATATTAAAATCAACCAGCGAAGAATCGATCGTTAAAAACAAACAGGCGGCAGGGTGGCTTCCGTTGGGAAAATAGCCTTCGGCTCCGTAGTCGATTGCCTGTAAAAGGGCGTATTCCTGTACGCGCCGCCCGTTTACAAACACGTACATCAGTTTACGGTCGCTGCGGTATACCGACGTTTCGCCCAATACGGCGGAAAAATAAAACGGCGTAGCGCCGTTGTCGGTATTTTCCGCGCCGTTCGGCTCGGAACGGATTTCGTAAAAAAGCGGCGCTTTTTCCGGCATTTCCAACGCACTGCAAAAGCGGCGGCTTAAACTTTGACCCGCGCTTAAATCGAGTTTGATTTTTCCGTCGCACAAAAGTCGGAACGCTTTGCCGGGAAAGGGTAAACTTTTTTCGATAAAGATTTGCTTGCACAACAGATTTTCCGCCTGCGGCCGCTTTAAAAAGCGGTGCCGTGCGGGAAAATTCTCAAACAGGCCGCGGCATACGACCGTTGTTCCGGCAGGCAGCGAAGCCGGTTCCATATGGCGTTCGGCTCCCGCAATATCCGTTTTCCACGCTTCTCCTTCGCGGTTCGACGTGATTTCCAAGCGGCTCACGGCGGCGATTGAAGCCAACGCTTCGCCTCGGAAGCCGAGCGTGGAAAGCGATTCAAGATCGGTATCCGAAACGATTTTACTGGTGGCGTGCGGCCGGGCACACGCTTGCAAATCTTCTTTACTCATGCCGCAGCCGTCGTCGGCAACGCGTATAAGGCTTATTCCCCCCGATTCCAGCTCGGCGGTTATATTTTGTGCGCCCGCATCAACGGCATTATCCAAAAACTCGCGCAGAACGGCCGCCGGCCGGTCTATAACTTCTCCTGCAGCTATTTTGCGGGCAACTTCGGCCGCCAACCGTTTAACCGGACGGAACTGTATTGCCGCCGTTTGCACGGCCCTTTGTTCGGCTTCGCTCATGTGAACCGCCTACGATTCGTCCAGCGAACTGAATAAATCCAGTTCGACCTTTTCCTGCGGGGCGGCGGGTTGATTCATAAGCTGCTGAATTTTACCTTCGATTTTGTCCAATTCTTTTTCCATATTTTTGGCAAGACCGATTCCTTCTTCAAACATTTTTAACGCGTCTTCAAGCTTTATATCGCTTTTTTTTATTTCGTTTCCCAGCTCTTCAAGCCGCTGTAATCGCTGTTCAAAATTCTTCATGTTCGTTTCTCCCTTACTTTTTGTCCGTGTGAGCCGTTTCGGTAACCGCACTTAAAGCTCCGCGCGAAAGGGCAATGTGCAGTTTTTGACCGCTATGCCCTTGTGAAGCATCGCGTATGATTTGTCCTGTGTGCGCGTCGGTAACAACCGAATAGCCGCGTGCCAAAATGCTTTTCGGATCGGCGCCTTCCAATATGTGCCGCGCAAAGGTTACGCGGTTTTTTGCTTCTTCAACCCGTTTTTGCAGCGAAAAAAGCAGATTCTCCTTTGCGTCGTCAAAGCGCTGCAAAAGCGGCTGTTCTATCGTACGAAAGCGCAATTCCAGATTTTCAGCCGAAAAGGATTTTACCAAAAGCCGCATATTTTGTACACGGCCTTTCATTGTTTCGCACAGGCTTTGCGCGCACGAACTTATTTGAAAAAGCAGGGCGTCCAAAAGGGGAACGGCAAGTTCGGCTGCGGCCGAGGGGGTGGGCGCGCGCATATCGGCGGCAAAATCGCTTAAAGCCCAGTCTATTTCGTGTCCGACCGCCGAAACAACCGGAATATCCGATTCGTAGACGGCGCGCACAACGCATTCTTCCGAAAACGGCAGTAAATCTTCGAGCGAGCCGCCGCCTCTTCCCACGATAAGCACATCGGCAAGCGAAAACATATTTGCCCGCTTTATTTGCGCCGCAATTTGTTCGGCGGCGTCGGTTCCCTGCACCGCGCACGGAAACACAATGACGGACACCTTTGCGTTGCGCCTGCGTGTAATTTGTAAAATGTCGCGCAGGGCGGCACCCGTAGGACTGGTTACTATGCCGAGTGTGCGCGGAAAAAAGGGCAGGGGGCGTTTTTTTTCGGAGTCGAATAACCCTTCGGCGGCAAGTTTTTGTTTGCGCTCTTCGAGCATTTTCAGTATGTCGCCCGAACCGGCTTCTTCCATTTTGTCTACGACGATTTGATAGCTTCCGCGCGCTCCGTACACGGACAAAGAACCGCTTGCACGCACTTTCAAACCGTCTCGGGGGGTAAAAAAAAGAGAACGCGCTTTGCCTTTAAAAAGCACGGCGGCAATGGCCGCTTTTTCGTCTTTGAGCGTAAAATATATATGCCCCGTGCTTGACGGACGGTAGTTTGAAATTTCGCCTTCGATTGTCAAAAACGGAAACGAGCCTTCAATCAGGTTTTTAAGCATCTCGGTTATTTCGCCGACGCTGAAAATATACGGCTTTTTTTCCTGCGAGTCCGCAAACGCTTCCGGTAACATCCGTTCGCTGTGCATACACCCTCCCGTAGCGCAGTATAGGCCAATTTAAAAGAAAGCACAAGGAGAAAGCAGGTTCATAGCGGGGATTCCTCATATTTTATTTACAATGCGGAATTCCCGTCCTCAGCGGCACGGTAACCTCTGAAGCATAGATCAGAACACTCCTGAAGCGTGTGTGTGCCGGTGCACTTGCCCGGCTAAACAACACAAAACTTTTTCCCTACTTGTATATTGGGAAAAATAAAAGTATACTGACGCTGTTGCTTACAGGGCACGGTTTTGTTTTAACTAAAAACAGGAGACACTTATATGATTCAAAGCGAAGAAGTACACGGTAAGGTGTTATACGAAGACGATGAACATAAATTCATTTGGCTCGGCGCGGAAACCGCTTACCGTAAAGGGGCGGTACAAACCATGCAGTACCTTATTATAAACCGCGGGCGGGGCGTTTTGCTCGATCCGGGCGGGGTTCACTTGTTTTCCCGCGTGGTTACCACGGTAAGCCGCTTTATATCCGTCGATAAAATCGATACCATTTTCTTTTCGCATCAAGATCCCGATGTTTCGTCGGGAATCGCTTTATGGCTGGGGATTACAAATGCCAAAGTGTATATTTCGGAATTGTGGGTGCGTTTTTTGCCCCATTTCGGCATTGTCGACACAAACCGAATGATCGGCATTCCCGATAAGGGGATGGACATTGCACTTCCTTCCGGCTCGCGAATGAAGTGTATTCCCGCTCACTTTATGCATTCGCCCGGACATTTCGGTTTATTCGATGAACGCTCGCGTATATTATTCAGCGGCGATATAGGGGCGGCCGTTTTTAATGAAAACGACGAAACGCTTTTTGTCGGCGATTTTAGCGCTCACATTCCCTTTATACAGGATTTTCATGTGCGCTATATGGCGTCAAATAAAATCGTACGCCGCTGGGCGGAAACCGTCCGCCGTTTAAAGCCGC